>JANNYZ010000001.1:0-40510 GCA_031410335.1 Polaromonas sp.
CTGGGAAAAGCTGGAGGCGGCAGGCCTCTTGGGTGACAACATCAACATCGTGCATGGTCACGCGTTGACGGACGAGCAGCTCCAACGCTTTTGCGATTTGGGTATGAGTTTTTCAGCCGCGGCTGAAAGTGAAATGAGCCAAGGCCACGGCTTTCCCATCACCGGGCGGCTCAAAGCGATTGGCAAAGCGCCATCGCTGGGTGTGGACCTGGAATGTGTGCTCAGCGGCGACATGCTCACCCAGGCGCGCGTGGCACTCGGCATGCAACGCAGCCTGGACAACTTTTCCTTTCGCAACGCCCATGGCGGCATTCCGCCAACGTCTACCGTCACCACGCGTGAAGCGCTGGCATGGGTCACGGTGGAAGGAGCACGCATGCTTAAACAATCGCACCGTATTGGCTCGCTGGCCGCTGGCAAGCAGGCCGACCTGGTGATGGTGCGAGCCAGTGACTTGAACATGCAACCGGTGCATGATGCGGTCAGTACCGTGGTGATGCAAACCAGTTTGTCCAACATTGACAGTGTGATGGTGGCGGGCCAGTGGAGAAAGCGCCACGGCCAGTTGCTCAATGTTGACTTGAAGCCCAAACTTGCAGCACTGCAAGCCTCGGGCGAGAAAATTGTGGCGGCCTTGGGGCTGTGACACACAGCCATTTCTACTATTAATTTAGGAGCTGCTTGCGCACGTATTCATTGGTCTAGAGGCTGTTTTACTTGGTAATTTGGAGACAACATCATGAAAAAAAGACTTTTTACGCTTTCAACATTGGCTTTTCTGGCCGCCGCAGCGTTCTGCAGCGCACCTGTTTATGCCCAGACAGCCGACTACCCCAACAAGGTGATCAAAATCATCGTGCCGTTTACCGCGGGCAGCGCCACTGACATCATGGCGCGCATTGTGGGCGAGCGCCTGACGGCCAGCATGGGCCAGCCCGTGGTGATTGAAAACCGGCCCGGCGCCGGTGGCACATTGGGGGCGGCGCAGGTTGCCAAAAGCGAGCCCGACGGCTATACGCTGCTGGTGGTGTCCACCGGCCACGTTGTCAACCCAGCACTCTACGGCAGCTTGCCCTATGACACAGTGGCGGACTTTGCCGGCGTCACGCCGCTGGCTGCATTGCCCAATATGCTGGTGGTGGCGGCCAATAGCCCGTTCAAGACCATGGGCGAGCTGATTGCTGCGGCCAAGGCCAAACCAGGTCAGCTGAATTACGCATCTGCCGGCGTAGGCAGTGCAACGCACGTGAACGCCGAGAAATTCCGTGCCACTACAGGTATGCAGGTCACGCACATTCCCTTCAAAGGCACACCTGAAACAATCGTTGAGGTCAGCGCAGGCCGGGTTGACTTCATGTTCACGCCGGTGCTGTCGTCCATTCCGTCGATTCGTGAAAACCGCATGCGGGCTCTGGCTGTCAGCACGGCCAAGCGTTCAAGCGCGCTGCCTGATGTACCCACCGTGGCCGAGGCAGGTCTGCCGGGCTTTGTGTTTGACTTCTGGATTGGCCTGCTGGCCCCCGCCAAAACACCGCGCCCCATCGTGAACAAACTCAATGCTGAAGTGCGCAAAGTACAGGCACAACCTGAGGTACTGGAGCGCCTGAGCAAGCTGGGCGCAGAGCCCATGCCCATGACACCCGAGCGTTTTGATGCTTACATTAAAGAAGAATTCAACACCCTTGGCACCATCATGAAAGCTGCCCCTAAATAAATGACACCCCCACGGTTGCTCACTTCGTGTAGCGCCCTGCACCTTGCAGGCCGCCGCTCGCCAGAGGCTTCGCTTCTGCCGCCTGTCCAAACCTGCTCAAGCAGGTTTGAAGCCGCAGGCATCAGCCCCGAGGGGGCCGCTGCGCCTGCGGCCTGGCAAAGCCAGTTCCGCGGCCCCTGCTTGAAGGGGTACCGCCCGCTCCAAGGTCCTTTTACGATGGTTATGGTGCCTTGATGACATCTCGCGAAATTAAGTTGAACCTGAACGGTCGTGTTTGTACGGTGGACGCCGAAGAAAACACACCATTACTTTACGTGCTGCGCAATGATTGCGACTTGAAGGGCACCCGCTTTGGATGCGGCGCTGCGCAATGTGGTTCATGCCATGTGCTGATCGATGGTGTGTCTGTGCCGTCTTGCGATACGCCGCTGTGGTCTGCCGAGGGCAAGGCTGTCATCACGGTTGAAGGCCTGAGCCAATCCGGTGAATTGAGTGCCTTGCAGCAAGCGTTTGTAGAGGAGCAAGCCGCGCAGTGTGGTTACTGCACCTCCGGCATGCTGATTACCGCGACCGAACTGCTACAAAAAAACCAGCGCCCGACTGAAACCGACGTGCGTGCTGCACTTGACAAGCACCTGTGCCGCTGCGGCTCGCACAACCGCATCGTGTGTGCTGTGCTCCGTGCGGCCGGCAAGGTGCCCGCATGACGACAACAACACTCTGCGTACTGCCAGGTAGCCTGAACACCAATCGCCGCCTGTCGCAGTGGCTGGCCATCAACGCTGATGGCACCGTGACGGTGCGCACCGGCAAGGTGGAGCTGGGTCAGGGCATTGCCACCGCGCTGGCACAAATAGTTTGCGAAGAATTGGGTGTCGCCGCTTCGCGCATCCGCATGGTGGCTGCCAGCACGACTGTTGGTCCCAACGAGGGTGTCACCGCAGGCAGCATGTCCGTCCATGATTCCGGGGGCGCACTGCGGCAGGTCTGCAGGGAAGTGCGGGCCATTTACCTGCGAGCCGCCGCACTTCGTTTCAACCTTTCTGACAGCGACGCTGCTCAGCTCACTGTGCTTGACGGCAGCATCCAAACCATCAGCGGCAAGACCACTGGCAGCTACTGGGAACTGGCCAGTGAGGCCCTGCTGGATCGAGAGGCAACTGGCCTGGCGACCCACGGAGTCGTGACATCATCAGCCGCCTTGCAGCGCCTTGACATCCCCGACAAAGTCACCGGCAAGCCGCGCTTTGTGCATGACATGACGCTGCCTGGCATGCTGTTTGGCCGTGTGCTGCACCCGCCATCGCCCGGTGCTACGCTGCTAGGCGTTGACCTCGCCATCGTTGACGCGCTACCCGGCGTGGTGGCAACGGTGCGCGACGGGAGCTTTTTGGGTGTGGTCGCAAGCAACGAATATGCCGCCGTCAAGGCACTTGCAAAATTGGCGGCACTGGCCACCTGGCAAGAGCCCGAAACCCTGCCAGACATGTACGACCTGCCTGCTTTTTTGCGCGGGCAGGAACATGACACGATGCTGGTGGGCGAGAAAAAGTGTGAACCCGCAGTCAATGCAACAACGCACTTTCAGGCCAGCTACTCCCGGCCTTTCATCGCCCATGCATCGGCTGCACCGTCATGTGCTGTCGCGCGTTACACCCCTGACTTGCTGGAGGTATGGACACACAGCCAAGGCATCTTTAATTTGCGCGCTGACCTGTCAACGATGTTTGGCCTGCAAGAAGGCCAAGTCAGCGTGCAACACGCGGAAGGCGCAGGCAGCTATGGCCACAATGGCGCTGACGATGCGGCTTGTGATGCAGCTTTGCTTGCACGCGCTGTACCTGGACGTGCGGTGCGCTTGCAATGGACACGCGAAGACGAACTCAGTCAGGCGCCTTTTGGTGCTGCCATGGCGGTTGACATCCAGGCACAAGTGTCCAGCGATGGCCGCATCACCGACTGGCAGCATGACGTCTGGTCAAACGGTCATAGTATGCGGCCTGGACGTAGCAAAACGCCCGTGCTACTGGCCGCCACGCATCTGGCCAAACCCTACGACAAACAGGTCGCCATCAACATGCCACTGGCAGGTGGCGGCGGGTCAGAGCGCAACTCTGTACCGACCTACGACTTTGCCGCATGGCGAGCCACCAGCCACCGTTGCCTGAGCATGCCGATTCGCACCTCGTCACTGCGCTCTCTGGGCGCGCATTGCAATGTGTTTGCGAGTGAGTCGTTTGTTGATGAAATTGCCACCGGCCTGGGCGCTGACCCGCTTGATTTCAGACTGCGCCACCTGACAGACCCGCGCGCCAAAGATGTGTTGAACGGGGCCGCAGAAATGGCCGATTGGAACACTTTGAGAAGCGCGAAGATAGAAGGTCGAGGGGTAGGCATCGCCTTTGCCCGCTACAAAAACACTGGCGCCTGGTGCGCCGTGGTGGCTTTGATTGATGCAGGACACGAGTTGCGAGTCAAAAAGTTATGGATCGCCGTTGACGTGGGCCGTGCTGTGCACATGGACGGGATCGTCAACCAGATTGAAGGTGGCGCGATTCAGACGGTGAGCTGGACCCTGAAGGAGGCCGCGCAGTTTGACCGTACCCGTATCACCAGCAACAGATGGGAAACCTACCCGATTTTGCGGTTTTCAGAGGTGCCCGCTGTGCAGGTCACTGTGATTGACAGGCCAGAGCAAAAGTCTTTGGGGGCGGGCGAGGCCACCAATGGCCCGGTGTCGGCAGCAATTGCCAATGCCATTTTTAATGCCCTCGATGTTCGGGTGCGCCACATGCCCTTCACCATGGACGCCATCACCAAAGCCGCCTTGGCAGAGGAAAATTCATAGTGCTGCTACGCGTCAATATTTTCAACACATCCAGCAACCTGCCCTTGCTGGCCGCCGTGGACAAGGGTTATTTCGCCCAGCGCGGGCTGACGCTCGAGATTCAAAACACACCCAATTCAGACGAGCAGCGCGCCGGCCTGGCGTCGGGCAAGTTCGACATTGCGCATGCTGCGGTGGACAACGCAGTAGCCATGATTGAAGCAGGTCATGATGTCGTGATTGTGTCTGGTGGGGATGCTGGCATGAACGATTTCATGGTGCGCGCCGAGATCAATTCAATTCACGACCTGCGCGGCAAACTGCTGGCCGTTGATGCGCCCAACACTGCCTATGCGCTGGCCGCCAAAAAAATCCTCAAACTCAATGGCCTGCTTGAAAACCGCGACTACGCTGTCAAACTGGCGGGCGGTACCGGCCCCCGCGCAGCCGCCATGGTGGCGGACCCGCAACTGGCTGCCGGCATGATCAACCCGCCGTTCTCGTTCACGGTGCTCGACAAAGGCCTGAAAAGTCTCGGCTCCCAGTTTGACCTTCTCGGCCCCTATCAAGCCACAGGAGCCTTTGTCATGCGTCCTTGGGCAGTGCTGAATGTCGATGTGCTGACACAGTATCTCGCCGCCTACATTGAAGGTCAACGTTATGTGATTGACCGGGCAAACCGAACCGAAATGGTGGCGCTACTGATGACCCGCTTCAAGCTGTCACAGAACGTGGCAGACGGCACCTATGATGCGCTGGTCAAGCCCGGCTCCGGACTGGCGCCAGACGCGCGCTTTAACGCAGATGGTTTCAAAGCCGTGCTGGCCATACGCGCCGAAATGGAAGGCATGTGGGGCGGCACACCGCCTGCGCCCGACAAATACCTTGATTTGTCCTGGTACGACAAAGCACTTCAGGAGTAAACCGTGGACGCACCGCAACGCTTGCCCTACATCGATTTTTCAGCCATCACAGACCCGGCCATGATGGCCGAGTTTGAGCGTGCTGCACGTGACGGCGCGCCGCGACCTGAAAGCCACGCCATACGCGCCAACGTGCCAGCCGTCTTCTGGGCTTTTACCAACGCCTGGAACACCACTTTTGTGAACGGCGTTTGTGACCACGCCATCAAGGAACTGTGCCGTCTGTATGTGTCGCAAGCCGTCAATTGCAACTACTGCGGTAACCAGCGGTCAGTCAAGGCGCAGGAACAGGGTTTGCTGGAAGACGACGTCAAGGATCTGCTTGAATTTGACAAATCAATTCGTTTCACTGTCCGTCAAAAAGCGGCGCTGCGTCTGGCGGAGGCTATCACCTGGGGACTTGAGTCAACCGATGATCTGTGGAGGGGCCTTTACGACAATTTTGAAACCGGCCAGATCGTGGAACTCGGTTTTTTCATCGGCCTGACGATGGGCCAGCAGCGCTGGAACCGCCTCATCAACATGCAGCACAGCCAGTTCATGGCGGGTACTTCTGGCGGCTTGGCTCCAGGCATGGCCGCGCAAAAAGCTGTCTGAAGTTAAATAGGCTACAGATGAACATTCACTTCATCGGCGTTGGAAAAATGGGGCTGCCGATGGCGTGCCATTTTCTGGCTGCCGGGCATGTGGTGAGTGTCAGTGATGCTGATCCGCAGCGGCTGACGCTGGCCACTGTCAAAGGGTTGACGGTGGCTACTGATGCAAAAGCTCTGACAACAGCCGATATCATTTTTTCATCGTTGCCGCATGACGATGCATTGCTTGCGGTGGCTGTACAGGTCGCGGTGTCTGCGGGCAAGGGCGCGACGTTTGTGGACACCAGCACGGTGTCGCAGCAAGCGTCACGTGAGGTGGCGCTTCGCCTGCAAGAAAGCGGCATCGCCTACCTGCGCACTACTGTGTCCGGCAACAACCACATGGCTGAAGCGGCGCAGCTCACGGTAATGGCCTCTGGCCCACGAGCGTCTTACGACACGGTACTGCCCCTGCTCAGGCTGCTTGGCCCGCATCAGTTTTACCTCGGCGCTGGCGAAGAGGCCCGCCTGATGAAGCTGGTCGTGAACCTGATGATTGCGCAGACCAGCGCCATGCTGTCTGAAGGCCTTGCGCTGGGCCGCAAAGGGGGACTGGACTGGCAAGACATGTGGCAGGTGCTGTGCGCCAGTGCGGTGGCGTCCCCCATCCTGAAAGCCAAGTCGGTGCAATTGTCTGAGCGTGACTTCACACCGACCTTTACGGTAGAACAGATGGTTAAAGACCTGACGCTTATTTTGGCCGCTGGGCAAGCGGTGCATGCACCGCTGCCACAAACGGCCATGACGCTGCAACTCATGCAGTCCGCTATCGCGCAAGGCGATGCGCAGGACGACTACGCAGCCATCATCAAAACAGTCGAGCGCAGTGCGGGGCTGAGCACGGACGTGACTTCACGAACAAACTGACACCATGAAAAGTTTTATCTACAACGGCCAACCCGCACGTGTGGTGTTTGGCGAGGGCAGCTTGCAGCATCTGGCGCGTGAAATCGAAACACTGGGCGCGAAAAAAGCGCTGGTGCTGTCCACACCCGAGCAGCGTGCGTCAGCAGAAATGGTGGCAGACCTGCTGGGCAGCCGTTCGGCAGGCGTGTTTGCGCGGGCGGTGATGCACGTGCCGATAGAGACTGCCCGAGAAGCACGAGACGTGGCGCGCAAGCTGGGTGCCGATTGCGCGGTGGCGATTGGTGGCGGCTCGACCACCGGGCTGGGCAAAGCCATTGCGCTGGATTCAGGTTTGCCGATTCTGGCGATTCCCACCACCTACGCGGGCTCTGAGATGACACCGATTTACGGCATCACCGAAGCGGGCATGAAGAAGACAGGCAAAGATGCCCGCGTGCTGCCTCGTGTGGTGATATATGACCCCGAATTGACGCTGGGGTTGCCGCTGGGTATGAGCGTAACCAGCGGCATCAACGCGATTGCCCACGCCGCAGAAGGTTTGTATGCGGTGGACAGTAATCCTGTCATGAACTTGATGGCAAAAGAAGGCATGGCCGCCATAGCGCGTGCGCTGCCAGCTATTAAAAAATTATCAAACGACCTCAAAGCCAGAAGCGACGCACTGTATGGTGCCTGGCTGTGCGGCACAGTGTTGGGCAATGTCGGCATGGCGCTTCACCACAAGCTCTGCCACACGCTAGGCGGCAGCTTTAATTTGCCACATGCCGAAACCCACACTATTGTGCTGCCGCATGCACTGGCCTACAACGCAGCAGCAGCCCCAAATGCAATGCGTGTGATTGCCGAAGCCCTCGGCGCTAGCAATGCTTCACAGGCCGTGTTTGATCTGGCTAAAAACAACGGTGCGCCCACAGCGCTCAAAGACATTGGCATGCAGGAGGCGGACCTGGACAAAGCCGCAGACATCGCGATGCAAAACCAGTACCCCAATCCGCGCCCTCTGGAGCGTATTGCCATCAGGCAACTGCTGCAGGATGCGTTTGATGGGGTCAGGCCAAATCGGTAACAACTAAAGGAGACTCAGATGAAGGCATTGAACTCTTTGTGTGGCTGCGCCACGCCACGGCGCGGCTTTTTAAGCGGTTTGCTGGCCCTCGGCGCAAGCGCAGTTTTGCCGGGCTGCAGCAGCACGGGCAGTCCTGCAGTTGCTGTCAGCAACCGCATCGACACCCACCACCACCTGTTCTCGCCCGCCTATGTGGCAGAACTGGCCAAGGTCAACCAGGCACCGCCCATTGTGCGCAACTGGTCGCTGGCAAGAACAATCGGCGACATGGACAAGGCTGGCATTGCAACGTCCATCCTGTCGGTCACCACACCGCAGGTGGGCGTGTTTGATGGTGCAAGCGCCATCAGGATTGCACGTGAAAGCAATGAATGGACAGCCAAAGTAGGCAGAGACTACCCGGGCCGGTTTGGCTCGTTTGCGATGCTGCCCATGCACAACATGGACGCCGCGCTCAAGGAGCTTGAATACGCCATGGACGTGCTCAAAGCTGATGGCATTGGCCTGTTGACCAGCTATGGTGACAAGTGGCTGGGTCACCCTTCGTTCGCGCCCGTTATGAACGAGCTGAACCGCCGCAAAGCCATTTTGTACACCCACCCCACATCGGCCAACTGCTGCAACAATCTGCTAGCCGACGTTCCGCCTACGGTGATTGAGTTTGGTACTGACACCACCCGTACCATCACCGACATTGTGTTTTCAGGCACCGCGGCGCGCTGCCCAGATGTGAAATTCATCTTTTCGCACGCAGGCGGCACGCTGCCTTTCATCACCGAGCGATTGATCAAAATGCCGGTCCTGGACCCCAAACTGGTGGCACGCGTCCCCAATGGGGTTTTGCATGAGCTCAAGCGCTTTTACTACGACACCGCCTGGGCTGCGCACCCCGGTGCGCTGGCGTCATTGACAAAGCTGGTCGATGTGTCGCAAATCCTTCTGGGCTCGGACTACCCTTACCGCACGGGTGAAGACAATGTCAAAGGGTTGTACGAGTACGGTTTCTCAAACGCCGATCTGCGGGCCATTGAGCGCGGCAATGCGTTGCGGCTGATGCCCCGCTGGAACGTCTGATTTCCAAACGCTACAGAAAAAGGAGCTGCTCGCACACGTATTTATTGGCCTAGAGGCCAATTTGATACCTGAAAATGGCCTTAATACACGCCAAAACGCCCCGTCCACTTGCGCTCATAGTCCATCCTGGCAAAATGCTCGACCATGAAGTCGATGAAAGTGCGAACCTTGGCTGACAGGTGTTTTCGGCTGGGGTAAGCCAGGTTGACCTGCAGGCGCGGCAGGTCCCAGTCGTCAAGCACCGGTACGAGGCGGCCAGCCACGATGTCGTCGTACACGATGTAGGACGGCTGCACCAGAATGCCCAACCCATCGAGAGCCGCCACGCGCAGTATCTGGCCGTCATTGGCATCCAGTACGCCCTTCACGTTCACCGTTGTGGTGTTGCCGTCCCGGGTAAAGCGTAATTCATTGGGATTGTTGGCATGGGTGTAGATCAGCATCTGGTGCTGCTGCAAATCGGCCAGCGTTTTGGGGATGCCATATTGGGCAAAGTAGCGCGGAGATGCCGTCAAAATGCGGCGCGTTTCGGCCAGACGGCGGATGGTGATGTTCGAGTCAGGCTCAAATTCGCGCGTGCGAATGGCGACGTCGATGTTGTTGTCGATGATGTCCAGGTAGCGATTGGCCGCTTCAATGTGCACCGTGACGTTGGGGTAGCGCTGGGTGTACTCGCGCAGCAACGGTGCCACGTGATGCAGCGAAAACGACAGTGAGGCCGTGACGCGCAGCACACCCGTCGGGTTCAGCGATGTAGCGTTCACCGCAGACTCCGCATCCTTCAGGTCGATCAGAATACCTTTGGCCCTGGGAAAAAACTCCTGGCCGGTTTCTGTCAGATACAAGCGGCGCGTGTTGCGCTCTACCAGCCGAGCCCCCAGACGTGCTTCGAGGGCCGACAGGTGGCGGCTGGCCGCAGCGTTGGACAAATCAAGCGCTTCGGCCGCCCGGCTCAGACTGCCCGTTTCAGCCACCTGCACAAACAATTCAATTTCAGTCCAGCGATCCAAGTCATGTCTCCTGCGTTTAATGCCCGATTGTGGCGCGAAAGGTAAATTTCCGGGGCGGTTGTTGCGCCGCATGAAAAAGTCATTTACAGCGGTGCACTTTCATAATGCCGGAGCGCCGTCTATATTGCCTGCATCACTTCCGTCACTCCAACTCAAGGAACCAGTGTGCGCAACCTGAACCAGGACACCATTACACAAGCCGTGCTGGCCCGCTTGGCGACCACGCCAGACGCCCGTCTGAAAGAAATCATGACCAGCCTGGTCCAGCACTTGCACGCATTTGCGCGTGAGGTCAAGCTGACCGAGCCGGAATGGATGCAGGGCATTGAATTTTTAACTGCGACCGGGCAGATGTGCGACGCCAAGCGCCAGGAGTTTATTTTGCTGAGCGACACGCTGGGCCTGTCGATGCTGACGGTGGCCATGAACAATGACAAGCCTCTGGGCTGCACCGAACCCACTGTTTTTGGGCCGTTTTTTCTGGAAGACGCGCCGCGTTTTGAACTGGGCGCCGATGTGGGCGGTGGCGCCAAGGGCGAGCCGTGCATGGTGAGCGGCAGCATCAAGGCATTGGACGGCACGCCCATCCCGAATGCACTCATCAATGTCTGGCAGGCCGATGCCGACGGCAACTACGACGTTCAATACGCGCACCTGGCCAAACCACAAGCACGCGGCATCCTGAACGCTGACGCCAACGGTCACTACCATTTCAAAACCATCCTGGCAGAGGCTTACCCGATTCCTTCCGATGGTCCAGTAGGTGCCATGCTCAAGGCGACCAAAAACCATCCGTGGCGGCCTGCGCACCTGCACTTCATGATCGATGCGCCGGGCTATGAGCGCCTGATCACCCATGTGTTTCGCGACCATGACCAGTACCTGGACTCTGATGTGGTTTTCGGCGTGCGCCAGTCATTGGTGGCCGACTGGGTCAAGCAGGCCGACGGCACTTACAGCCTGCACTATGACTTTGTACTGAACCCCAAGACAGGCACATGACCAGGGACGGCATATGAGGAGGGCTCGCGCATGATCAAGCACATCGTGATGTGGAACATCCGGGGCGATACGCCTGTTGCCAAGGCGGCCGCCATTGATAAGCTCAAATGCAGCTTTGACGGACTACGCACCCTGATTCCAGGCATTGTTCACATGGAAGTGGGCGTCGACAGCAGCCGCATTGACTATGCCTGCGATGTGGTGCTCTACTCGGAATTTGAAAGTCAGGCAGCGCTCGATGCCTACGCATTGCACCCTGAGCATTTGCGGGTCAAGCAAGAACTGGCTGACCTGCGTATCGCCCGCCACCAGGTCGATTACGCAGTATCTGCACACCAAGAGAAATAACGGAGACGACGCATGAAAGACAACTTGCAGGATGAGCTGCTGATACGGCAAATGGTCGAACGCTGGGCGGTCTGGCGAGACGCGGGGGACTGGCAGCGTTTTGCTACTGTGTGGCACCCCGAAGGCGTGATGATGGCCACCTGGTTTCAGGGGCCTTATGCGGACTTTATTCGCGTCACGCAAGAAGGCTGGGCCAAAGGCGTCAGCATATTGCACTTCCTCGGTGGTTCGGCCATTGAGGTGGCAGGCGAACGCGCCATCGCCCAGACCAAAATGACAATATCGCAGCGCGGCATGGTCGAGGGCATTAACTCGGGTGAAAGCGGCCCGGTGCTGTGCGATGTGGTGTGCACAGGCCGGTTTTATGACTTCGTGCAAAAGCACGAGGGCCAATGGAAGCTGCTGCACCGCCAGCCGATCTATGAAAAAGATCGCATTGATCCGGTTGACTCTGCCGCTGTGGTCAAACTTGACCCGCAGGCGCTGGCAAGCTTTCCCGAGGGCTACCGGCACCTGGCTTACATCCAGACTCGCATTGGCTATACCGTCAAGCTCGACATGCCAATGCTCAAGGGCCCTGTGGTCGATGATCTGTACGCCAGAGGCACACGCTGGTTAAGTGGCGGCAAGCTGGAGCGATAAAAATGATCACTGTCGGGACATACAAAATGATGAAACTTCAAAGCCTTTTGGTCACGGCACTGGTCTGCCATGCGGTACTGCCGCAGTCGCACGCGCAGACCACCACCAGCACCTATCCCAACAAGATCATCAAAGTCGTCGTGCCACAGCCACCCGGCGGGGGGTTCGACTTTGTCGGCCGTTTGCTCGCTGACCGCCTGGGCAAGCAAATGGGACAAGGCTTTGTGGTCGAGAACAAGCCCGGCTCGGGCACGCTGATTGGAACGGACTTTGTAGCCAAGTCAGCACCAGACGGCTATACGCTGCTCACGGGGTCCATCTCGAACATTGCGCTTAATCCGGGCCTCTACCGCAGTCTGCCTTACGACAGCCTGAAGGACTTTGAAGCGCTGGGCCTGGCCGTGAGCTACAGCTACACGCTGATGGCGCGCAAGGACTTGCCCTTATCAACATTAAAAGACGTCATTGCGTACGCCAGGGCGAACCCCGGCAAGCTAACCTATGCATCCGCTGGCAATGGTTCAGGCCAGCACGTGTTGCCAGCCGCCTTGTGGCATTTGGCAGGGGTCAACATCACGCATGTGCCGTACCGGGGTGCGCAGGCCGCTTATGTTGACTTGCTGGGTGGTCGTGTGGATCTGTTTTTTGACCTGGCACCCACCGCCCGCGTGCAGGTCGATGCAGGCACCGTCAAGGCGCTGGCCACTTCGGGCGGCACACGCAATGCGATGCACCCTGACGTGCCCACCGTTACCGAGACGGGCGCTGCCGCGCTAGAGCTGGAGTCGTGGTTTGGCTATTTTGCGCCCAGCAAGACACCGCCCGACATTCTGGCCCGCCTGCGCACAGAACTGGCACGCGTGATTGCAGCGCCCGATGTTGTGGATACGTTCCGCAAAGCCGGCGGCAAGCCCATGAGCCTGAACGCCGAACAAACGCGGGCGCTGGTGCAGCGCGACGTTGATCGCTGGACCAAACTGATTCGTGACGCCGATATCAAGGCCGAGTAAACCGTCTTTTTATATAGAAAGTAACCAATGACAACCCATACAAAAATTAACCAGGCCTGTCTCGACCAGCTCTTTTTCAAGGCCCGCACAGCCAATGGTTTCATCGACAAGGCGGTGCCCATGGCGTTGCTGCAAGAGGTCTATGACATTGCCAAAATGGGCGCAACGTCCATGAACACGCAGCCCACGCGCTATGTTTTTTTGAACAGCGCTGAATCACGTGCGCGCCTGATTCCGGCACTGTCACCCGGCAATGTCGAAAAAACAAAAGTTGCTCCAGTAACCGTTATCGTGGCAACAGACACCCAATTTTTCGAGCACATGCCGCAAATCTGGCATGTGGCCGGTGCCAAAGACATGTTTGCTGGCAATGCCCCCCTTGCACAGGGCACAGCAACCCGCAACGGCACTCTGGGCGGTGCCTACTTCATGATGGCGGCGCGCGCTGTCGGCCTGGACTGCGGCCCGATGAGCGGCGTGGACCTGGCCAAAGTCAATGCTGAATTTTTTCCTGATGGCCGCTTTACCGCCAACTTCCTGATCAACCTGGGTTATGGGGACGACAGCAAGCTGTTTGACCGCAATCCGCGTTTGTCGTTTGAACAGGCCTGTACGGTTTTGTAGAAGGTTTTATCGATTGGTTTTTTGACCGGTTCAGACAGTGTGCAAGCTAAAAAGGAGACAAGTCATGAAGTTTTTCAAAAGGTTGTTGTCAGTGCTGGTCGCTGCAAGCACAGTTGCAACAGTTGCATTGCCTGCAGGTGCGCAGGCACCTTCATCAGCGCCGGTCAAGGTGGGCAGTACGCTGGCGCTTACGGGTCCGCTGGCGACCACGGCACTGACCCACAAGCTGGTGGGTGAAATTTATGTCGAGCAACTCAATGCCCGGGGTGGCCTGCTGGGCCGCAAGGTGGAGTGGCTGCTCAAAGACGACCAGTCCAAGCCAGAACTGGCCCGCACGCTGTACGAGCAGCTCATCACCTCTGACAAGGTTGACCTGCTGATGGGGCCCTATGCCACCGGTGCCATTTTGTCGGCCATGGGCGTGGCCGAACGCTACAACAAGGTGCTGGTACACCACACCTTCGGTATTCCATCGCTGTCGAAGTACGACTACGCCTTCCCGGCCTGGTCGATTGGTTCTGACCCCGCCACAACCGTGCCCAACACATTGTTTGACGCGTTGGCTGCATCGCCCAAGCCTCCCAAAACCATCGCGATTGTGACCAGCAAATTTCCGTCGATTTACTTCCTGTCGCAAGGTGGGCGCGAGGTGGCCAAAAAACGGGGCCTGCAGGAAGTGCTGTACCTCGAGTGGGACTTCGGTAACCGCGACTTCGGCCCGATTGCAGCACGTATCAAGGACGCCAAGCCCGACCTGGTGTGGATGGGCGACATCGCGCTCGAAGGCAACATGCTGCTGGATGCGATGAAAAAAATCGACTACTCGCCACCACTGCACTTTCACATTTACCCTGCGCCTGGCCCCATGACGCAGTCGCCTGAAGGCAACCGCGCGTTGTCGCTGACGATTTTTGAAGAGCATGCACCGTTCACCACCTACCCCGGTGCTGCAGCATTCCTGAAAGTTTTTAAAGAGCGTGCCACCAAGCTGGGTATGCCGTACACCAGCGTTGAGGTGCAGGCAGCAGCCTCTTATTCAGCCTGGCAGATTCTGGAAGCCGGTGTGCGCGGCGCCAACAGTTTTGACGACAAAAAAATTGGCATTTGGCTCAAGAAAAACAAGGTGCAAACCATTCACGGCAATCTGCGTTTTGACGGTATTGGCAACTATGGCGATGACCTGATGAAAGTCAAACAGGTGCAGAACGGCAATTGGGTGGTGGTCTGGCCCAAGCAGTTTGCCCCCGCCAATGCCAAGTTGTTGACGCAATAAGCGGGCCATGCCGAGCTTCAATCTGTTGGCCCAGTCCATCCTGTCGGGGATGTTCATTGGTGGCCTGTATGGCCTGATCGGTTTGGGACTCGGCTTGACCTGGGGCTTGTTGCGGCAAATCAACCTGGCTCACTTTGGGCTGGTTTTTTTGGCGGCCTATGGCAGCTATCACATGGCGACGGTGTGGAAGGTCGACCCGTTACTGACGCTTCTTATTTTGCCGCCGCTGTTTTTTGCATTTGGTGTGGGTATGCAGTGGGTGCTGGCCAAGTTTGAGATATCGCCTTTCAATTCCTTGCTGGTGACCTTCGGTATCACCGTGGTGATTGAAAGCGTGGTGCAAGCTATCTGGACGGCGGACTTCAGGCGACTGGAAACACATTACAACGACATGAAGTTCACCATTGGCCCACTGTATGTGCCGGTGCCTGAACTCATCACGCTGGTGTTGTCTGTGCTGCTGTCATTGCTGATATGGGCCGCCATGCGATATACCGATTTGGGCAAAGCCCTGCGCGCCATGGCCGAAGACGGTCCTATTGCTTCAGCTTTTGGCATCAACCAAAAAGGCATGTCACTGATGCTGGCAGGCGTTTGCGCTGCGCTGGCCGCCGTGGCCGGTGTTTGCCTGGCACTCACATTCACGCTGACACCCTCACAAATTTTTGCCTGGGTGGGCGTGGTGTTTGCTGCCGTCATGCTGGGCGGCCTGGGCAGTGCTCTCGGACCGCTGGTGGCAGGCATCATCATTGGTGTCAGTGAGGCCGTCACCATGGCCGTGGCCGCACCATCGTGGGCTCCCATCGTGTCGTTTTCGCTGCTGATTGTGATGCTGCTACTGCGTCCGGGCAAGCTATGACGATTGACAAAACCCTTGTGGGCATTCTGGGTGCAGGCGCCCTGCTGGCCAGCGTTCCGTGGCTGGGCGTGCCGGCTTTTTACGAATCATTTTTGTACCTGATTTGCCACTGGATGATCCTGGCGCTCTCATGGAACATCCTGTCTGGCTATTCGGGCTATTTTTCATTCGGTCATGGCGCTTTTTTCGGCATTGGCATGTACACCTCGGCCGGGCTGGCAGCCAATCTGAAGTGGCCCTTTTTGTGGACGCTGCCTGCTGCTGCTTTGATGGCAGCGGTGTTCGGCATGGCGCTGGGTTTTGTCGTATTTCGTGTCAAGTCGGTGCGGGGCGAGCTGTTTGCGCTACTTACGCTGGCCATTACCTTTGTAGTGGGCACGGTGGTGCTCAACACACCGATTGATGGCGGCCCCGGCATCTATCTCAACTCAGTCAAGGTGCCTGCCATTGGCCCTACTGCGTCGTCATCGATTTACCTGATGGCGCTCATGGGCGCTGTGGCGACGCTGATTATTTCGTATCGCATTCAATCCTCCAAGCTGGGCGTCGGTTTGTTCGCCATTCACGACGACGAAGACGCCGCCGAAGTCATGGGTGTGCCGACGTTCAACTACAAGTTGGTGGCGTTTGGTATCTCATGCGCATTGGCAGGCCTGGCGGGAGGCATTCATGCGCTGTTTGTTTCTTATGTCACGGCGGGTGAGACCTTCACCATCGTTGTACCGCTGACGGTGGTATTGATGAGTGTGCTGGGCGGTACGCGCCACTGGGCAGGTCCTGCCGTGGGCGCGACCGTTATCACGTGCCTGCTTTATTTTTTTACCGCAGGCAACAACCCGATAGCCGGCAAAGCCGCTGTGGGCGTGATTTTGATCGTCGTGATTCTGTTCATGCCCAATGGGATTCTGGGCTACTTTTTAAAGCGCACCGCCCGGAAAAACGCGACGCGTACCGTGCCGCTGTCTGCTGTCCATGGTTCTGCCGTACCTGAAGCTCAAACTGCATCACACTCGGCACCACTCATCACGCTTGAGACAAAACCGCTGCTTGAAGTGCGCAAGCTCTCCAAGGCCTTCAAGGGTGTGCAGGCGCTCGATGGGGTTGATCTGAAGGTCTATCCCGGTGAAATTCTGGGCCTGCTGGGGCCCAATGGCTCAGGCAAATCAACCTTTATCAATGTGGTCAGCGGCCACTACCCTATCAGCGGTGGCGAGGTGTTTTTTGAGGGCCAGCAGCTTGCCGGGCTGCCGGCGCACCGCATCGCGCAGGCTGGTATTGCCCGTGCTTACCAGATTCCCCGGCCTTTTTCGCATTTGACGGTGCTGCAAAACGTGTCCCTGGTGGCCATGTTTGGTGGCGCTGCACTGAATAACAAACAAGCCACCCAAGAAGCCTGGAAATGGCTGGAATTTACAGGTCTGCACACCAAGGCGTTTGCACTGCCCGACGATTTGAATTTGCACCAGCGCAAGTTTTTAGAGCTGGCACGCGCACTGGCCTCGCGCCCCCGTCTGGTGCTGCTGGACGAGGTGTTGTCGGGCTTGACACCTGGTGAAATCAACGAGGCGATCGAGCTGATTCGCAAAATACGTGACCGTGGGGCCACCATTGTTTTTGTGGAACACGTTATGCGTGCTGTGATGGCGCTGGCTGACCGGGTGGCTGTACTGAACTACGGCAAACTGATTGCCGTGGGCCCGGCGCAAGAGGTGATGCAAAACAAGGAAGTCGTCAGCGCTTACTTGGGGACTCCTCATGCTTGAAGTCAACAACATCTCTGTCAATTACGGCGCCGCACCCGCTCTGTGGGGTGTCTCGCTCACCGTCAACCCAGGCGAGCTGGTGTGCGTGGTCGGCCCCAACGGCGCAGGCAAAACCACGCTGATCAATGCGATTGCCGGCCTGCACCGTGTCAAGGGCGGCAGCCTGCGTTTTAACGGCCAGGACATCACCCAGCTGGCGAGCCACAAGTTTTGTGACACGGGCATCGCCATCGTGCCGGAAGGCCGCAGGCTGTTTACACAAATGACCGTGTACGACAACCTGGAGTTGGGCAGTTTTATTGCGAAAGCCAAGGTGCACCGTAAAGCTTCGCTGGAGCTGGTGCTGTCGCTATTTCCTGCGCTCAAAGTCAAACTGCAAAGCCCGGCAGGTGCGCTGTCGGGTGGCCAGCAGCAGATGGTGGCGATTGGTCGCGCTCTGATGGCACGGCCTGGCTTGCTGCTGTTGGATGAGCCGTCCCTGGGGCTGGCACCCAGCATCGTGCTGGACATGTTCAACGCGATTCGCCAGATCAATGCGCAGGGTACGTCAGTGCTGCTGGTGGAGCAAAACGTGGCCATGGCCATGGCGCTTGCCAGTCGCGCCTATGTGGTTGAAGAAGGCCGCATTGTGGCTGAAGGGCAGGCCAGTGAGCTGCTCACGCGGCCCGAGATTCAGAAGGCCTACCTGGGTGTGTAACCTCGCGCGTTAGACTTGACCGCACCGCTTGCCAGTCAGATTCTTTCTTGAGCTTTCCCCTCATCACCGACCCGTTTTTTTATGCGCTGGCCGTTCCGGCCGTGTTGTTGCTCGGCATCAGCAAAAGCGGCTTTGGCGCAGGCTTTGGCTCGCTGGCGGTGCCCATGATGGCCATGAGCGTCAGCGTGCCGCAGGCCGCCGCCATCTTGATGCCCGTGTTGCTGCTGATGGACATCCTGGGCATGGCAGCCTTCCGCAAAGACTTTGACAGGCAACTGCTCAAGTTTTTGGTACCCTTTGCGTTGGTTGGTACCGTCATCGGCGCGCTGCTTTTCAAACTGCTGGACACGCATATTGTGGCGGGACTGGTGGGTGCGTTCACGCTGCTATTTCTGGCGCAGCGCCTGCTGTTCCCACCACGGCCAGACAGCCCGCCGCCGCCCCGCTGGCTGGGTGCGCTGCTGACCATCACATCTGGCTTCACCAGCTTTGTGGCGCATGCGGGTGGCCCGCCCATCAACGCTTATGTCATTCCGCTGCGACTGTCGCCTGTCAAATTCACCGCCACCATGGCATTTTTGTTTTTTGTCGTGAACTTGTCGAAATGGATTCCCTACGCATGGCTGGGTCTGCTGGACACCCGCAACATGGCCACATCGGTGGTGCTGCTACCGCTGGCGCCCATCGGCGTGTGGATAGGTGTGCGGCTGGCCCGGCGCATCAGCCAGATCCTTTTTTACCGGTTGCTTTACGCGGGCATGTTTCTAACGGGTTGCAAGCTGCTGTGGGACGGGTTGGCCTGATGTGCGGCGCGTGCGTGCTGCTATATTGAAGCTTTGCGCGTGAATCCCTGCCGCACTCATGACCACTGTTGTTTTTACTGATTTAGTTGGCAGCACAGGCCTGTATGAAAGGCTCGGTGATGCGGCAGCGTCGCGCTTTGTAACTGAACTGACGGGGCTTTTGAGCCAGGTGTTTGAGCAGCATTCGGGCCGCGTCGTCAAACTGCTCGGCGACGGCCTGTTTGTGGTGTTTGCCCGCGAAGGCGATGCTCTGACGGCCTGCATCCAGATTCAAAAACGCTTGCTTGACGAGCCGCTATACCCCGGTGCGATTCAGTCGGCCGGAGAACCTGCCATCGGGCCTGCCGTGCAGTTGCAAATTGGCATGGAGTCCGGTGAGGTGGTTGAAATCAATGGCGACTGTTTTGGCGACACCGTCAATTCTGCTGCGCGGCTGGCGGGCTTGGCTGGCGGCGGTCAAATCCTGACAACCCAGAACGTCTGGTCGGCCCTGCTGCCCATCCAGCAGCAGTCGCTGCGCAGCATGGGGCCCATGTACCTGCGCGGCCGCACTGAAACAAGCCACGTGTACCGGGTCGAGTGGCAAACCGGGCGTGACGAAGACGCCACCATGGCGGGGCGATCCATGTTTGCCGCGCAGCACACCAGCTTTTTAGAGCTGTCGTGGGCCCATCAACGGTTGCGACTCGACTCCAAAAGCAAACCGATCAACATTGGCCGCGCAGCTGACTCAGCACTGCACATCAACGACCCCCGCGTGTCGCGCATACACGCCACGCTGGCCTGGCGCGGCGGTCAGTTTGTGCTGACCGATACGTCCACCTACGGCACTTGGGTGTACGTGGGCAACCAGCTGGACGCCGTGGTACTGCGCCGCACCGAGTGTTATCTTGTGGGCAGTGGCCAGATCGTCCCCGGCTCGGTCAGGGGTGACAACGCCGCACCTTTGATAAGCTTCGTCACCAGAACTGAAAATACCCAAGACTCCCAAGACACCTTATGAGCCTCAAAAAATTGGGTCGATACGATTTGGTTCGCGTGCTGGGCAAAGGCGCGATGGGACTGGTGTACGAGGGGCGCGACCCGAACCTGGACAGGCGTGTCGCCATCAAAACCATCAAGGTCGAAAACCTGTCTGTGGAGGACGCTGCCGAATACGAGGTGCGCTTTCGCACTGAGGCGCGTTCGGCCGCGCGCCTGCAGCACCCCAACATCGTCAGCGTGTACGACTCTGACCGAGACGGCGACATTGCGTTTTTGGTGATGGAGTTCGTGCAGGGCGACGACCTCAAGCATCACCTGGACAAGGGCGAGGTGTACACGCTGGCGCAAACCCTTGGCATCATGGGCGACCTGCTGTCGGCACTGAGCTATGCACACGAGCAAAAAATCGTTCACCGCGATATCAAGCCGGCCAACCTGTTGGTGCAGGCCAGTGGACGCATCAAACTGGCGGACTTTGGTGTGGCTCGCATCCAGGACTCAGGTGACGCCACCCGCACCCAGGGTTCGATTGTCGGCACGCTCAAATACATGTCGCCCGAGCAGTTGGAAGGCAGGCCGATAGATGCCCGGGCCGACCTGTTTTCTGCTGGCGTGGTGCTGTACCAATTGTTGACGGGCACGCGCCCGTTTGATGGTGACACTGACTTTGCGGTGATTCAAAAAATCGTCAATCACACGCCAGCTGCTGCCACGTTTTTCAACGCCAAATTGCCCCCCGCGATTGACGCTGTTGTCGCCAAGTCAATGGCCAAGTCGCGGGACATGCGCTACCCCACAGCAGAAGACTTTGCTGCGGCTTTGCAAGCAGCTTGCAGGGAAGCCACAGACGTCAGCATTGCACCGGTGGGTATCGCCCCTGGCAAAGGCAGCACAAGCACCTGGACAGCGACCATGATGCCCGGCGAATCGCTGGTGGCGACTGAATCAGGCATTCAAAGGGGTGGGACGAACAGTGGAACGGGCAGCGGTACAGGGGCATCTTTGGTGACTCAAGAAGTTGAGTTGGTGTACTGGAAAGACATCAAGGACTCGACCGACGTGGAAGACTTGCAAGGTTTTCTGGCCAAATTTCCGTCGGGCATTTACGCCGATCTGGCTCGCAGGCGATTGAAAAATCTGGGCGCGCCCATCGGTCAGAGTGCAGACGCCAGCATCACCAGACTGGCCGGCACCGACGCCATGGAGAAAACCTTGGTCGTGCCGCGGCAGGCTGAGGGAGACCCCGGCGAGGTTGCGAATGTGGACGCGGGTGCAACCACGAGTTCAGTGGCATCCGTTGAGCCCGCCGTTCAACCGACCATTCAACCTGCCATTCAAGCCGGGTTAACCTCTGAAACCATGTCAGCCCCGCCTAAAAGAAAAACCGTCCTGATACTGGCGGGCGTTGCCGTGTTGGCGATTGCGGGTGTGGCGGCCAAGCTGATGTCAGGCCCAGCCGCGCCAGCCGCCCAGGTCGCAGGACCACAGCTGGCGGCATCTGCGCCTGCTGTTGCGGCCAGTTCGGTGCCGACAGCACCAGCGCCTGCACCAGCAGCGTCACGCCCCGTGGTAGAGGCAGTCAAGGCAGCCGTGACTGCCACCATCGCCGCCATAAAGCCTGTCCCGGCAGCGTCCAAAGCCGCCGTGGTAATAGTCAAAAAAGCCGCGCCTGAAAAAGACAAACCCACCAAAGAAGAACCCACCAAGGCCCATGCAACGGCTGGGCCTGCTGCCGACAAAGCAAATGCCACCGCCGTTAGCCCCCGAACTGCCTGCGAAGACCGCATACTGCTGGGCTTTCAAAGCTGCATGGCGGAGCAGTGCGCCAAGCCGGCATTTACCAACCACCCGATTTGCGCTGAACGCCGCGCTATGGACGAGCGTCGCCGTGAGGCAGAACGCAATCGCTGAGTTGGGCATTTCATTGCTATTAAATCACTAGCTGCTCGCGCATATATATATATTGGCTTGGAGGCTTACTTGAAAGGCAAAACGGCCGCCCAAGGCCATTTTGGAGCCGGATTCAGGCTTTTTCGGCCGTTTTGCCACCGCCAGCAGCATCCACAGCCTCGTCATGCCAGGCAGCAGGGCGCTTTTGGGCCAGTTGCTCACGCTCCCTGGCCATTTGCTCTTCTAACTGTGCGCGGCCTTGCTTGACGACGGCGATCACCTTGGCGCGGTCTTTGTGGTGCGGGTAAAGCTGCTCGAACAGGGCCAGGTTGTGCTGCCTGAAACGCATGGCGCTTTGCCGTGCCTCGTGGGGTGGGTGGCCTAGCAGCTCCAGCACACTGCGTGCGCTACGCAGGCTGGACTCAAACAACTCGCGCTCGACCCGCATCACGCCCCGGTCGCGCAGCTGGTTCCAGTGGGTCACGTCTCTGGCCCGGGCCACAATTTGCAGCTGCGGAAAGTGCTCTTTGACCGTGTCCACAATCTTGATGGACTGTTCCACATCGTCAACCGCCACCACCAGAATTTTGGCGGTAGCCGCGCCTGCGGTGCGCAGCAAATCAAGCCGGGTGGCGTCGCCGTAAAACACGCGGTAGCCAAAGGCGCGCACAGCCTCGATCATTTCTGCATCGTGGTCCAGCACGGTGGGGGCCACGCCCTGGGCCAGCAGCATGCGGCCAATGATTTGCCCATAACGGCCGAAACCGGCAATGATGATGGGCGCGCTTTGTTGTTCGGATATTTCTTCCATCTGCGCAGCACCGGCACGTGCGTAGCGGGGAAGTATGAGCTTGTCGACAATGATCAATAACAGCGGCGTGATCAGCATCGACAATGCGACCGCACCAATCAGCAGCGACGATGTTTGCATGGAGAACACATTGGCCCCAGCAGCAGCCTGAAACACCACAAAGGCAAATTCACCGCCTTGCGCCAGCAGCACGGTAAACACCGGGCGCTCCTGAAAAGGCAGTTTCATGGCTCTGGCCAGGCCGTAAATGACAGCCAGCTTCAAACCCAGAAAACCAAACAGAATGGCAGCCATCAAGCCTGGGGATTGCAGCAGTACGCCAAAGTCAATACTCATGCCCACGGCAATAAAAAACAGGCCCAGCAACAAGCCCTTGAAGGGTTCGATGTCGGTTTCCAGCTCTCGGCGGTATTCGCTTTCAGCCAGCAGCACGCCGGCTAAAAAAGCACCCAGCGCCATCGACAGGCCGACAAACTGCATCAGTGCGGCAATGCCGACCACCAGCAGCAGCGATGCAGCGGTGAAAATTTCAGGTGTGTCGCTTTTAGCTATCCAGCCCAGCACGGGGCGCAAAAGCAGGCGGCCGCCCAAAATGATGCCGCCAATGACCGCTATTATTTTAAGAGCTTCCAGCGCACGATTTGATTGGTCTAAGGCCTCATTAGCCCCTAGAACAGCGCCCAAAAGCGGCAGCAGCGCCAAAATCGGAATGGCCGCCACGTCCTGGAACAGCAGAATCGAAAACCCGGCCTGCCCGCTGCTGGTCGGCATCAGGTTGCGTTCACCGATGGCTTGCAGTGCAATTGCGGTGCTTGACAGCGCCAGACCCAAGCCCGCGACGAGTGCGATCTTCCAGCCTACGCCAAAGGCCATGGCCACCCCCATGATGATGACAGCACAGGACACCACCTGTGCGCTACCCCAGCCAAAAATGGGACGGCGCAAGTTCCACAGGCGTTTGGGTTCCAGCTCCAGGCCCACCAAAAACAGCATCAGCACCACGCCAAACTCGGCAAAGTGAAGAATGTCCTGCACGTTGGTGACGAGTTTTAAGCCCCAAGGGCCGATGGCGATGCCTGCGGCCAAGTAACCAATGATGGAGCCGAGGCCGAGCTTTTTGGCGACTGGTACGGCGATGACGGCTGCCGCAAGGTAAATGAAACTGTTGACCAGCCAGGCAGGTGCATGTTCCATTATTTCGCCTCCTGCTCAACGGGCCTGTCCTTCATCGGCACCACGCAGGCCGCGCATTGCTCCAGGTCCTCCATCTCGGGCCAGTTGGGGTAGCTTTGCAGGCGCTGGCTGAAGGTGGTGATGTGCTGCGTAACCGCATCTTGCGCTACCGCATGCGCGCCATGCAGGATCAGCGGCGGCAAAAAGCGCATGCCGCACAGTGCTGCGGTTTGCTCATAGGGCGGCAAAAACGCGTCAAAAAAATAGCGGTTGTAGCCCTGCGGGTGATACGAAGCTTCTGGCCCGCCAGTGGTGGCTACCAGCCACAGGTCTTTGCCCTGCAGCCTGTTGCCGCCTTCCCCGTTACCTCCTCCATAAGCCCAGCCGTAAGTCAGCACCTCGTCAAGCCACAGCTTTTGCAGTGCCGGCATGCTGTACCACTGGATGGGATGCAGCAGCACGACCAGCTGCGCCCTTTCAAGCGCCGCTTGCTCGGCCGCCACGTC
The DNA here is from genome assembly GCA_031410335.1 of Polaromonas sp. Lineage (GTDB taxonomy): Bacteria > Pseudomonadota > Gammaproteobacteria > Burkholderiales > Burkholderiaceae_C > Polaromonas. The sequence continues at coordinate 24,502 of JANNYZ010000001.1, forward strand.
AATGGTGTAGTCGGGATAGTTTGAATACAGGTCTTGCACCTGAACGCGGGGCAAGCTTTGTGCGGCTTGCATCAAAGGGCGATTGACGCGGGACTCCCGCCACGCGGGGTGGGCCGCTATCAGGTAAATGTCTGTGTCAAGTGCGCTCATACCGTTACCATAGCGCAAAACAACAGTTCTTTTGACATGAGGAGTTCACCATGCCCGTCGTCGTGATTGCCAATCCTAAAGGCGGTGTCGGTAAATCGACGCTTGCCACCAATGTTGCAGGCTACTTTGCCAGCCAGGGCCATGCGGTCATGCTGGGCGATGCGGACAGGCAGCAGTCGTCCAGGCTGTGGCTGGGGCTACGCCCACCGGCCGCGCGGCCCATTGCCACCTGGGACGTGAAAGCTGACCTGATCGTCAAGCCGCCCAAGGGGACAACCCATGTGGTGCTGGACACGCCCGGCGGGCTGCACGGCTGGCGCTTTAACGACGTCATCAAACTAGCCGACAAAATCATCGTGCCGCTGCAGCCCAGCGTCTTCGATATTTTTGCCACCCGGGCGTTTTTAGACCAATTGGCTGAGCACCGCCACGCCGGCAAAGTGCAGGTGGGCATTGTGGGCATGCGGGTGGATTCGCGCACGATTGCGGCGGACAAGCTGCGCGGGTTTGTGGACAGCCTGGGGCTGCCCGTATTGGGCATGGTGCGAGACACGCAAAACTACATTCACCTGGCAGCACGCGGGCTAACGCTGTTTGATGTGGCTCCTGGCCGGGTTGAAAAAGACCTGGAGCAGTGGAAAAGCATTTGCGAATGGCTGGATAAATAACGACGCGTATGAAGACGTTTCAAACCATTGCCGACCTGGCTGCGTGTGTGGGGCAAGAAGTTGCCATCAGCGACTGGCTGACCATTACCCAACAGCAAGTTAACTTGTTTGCCGAGGCCACGGGCGACCACCAGTGGATTCATGTCGATCCGGAAAAAGCCGCCAAAGGCCCTTTTGGCGGGCCTATCGCGCACGGTTTTTTAACCCTGTCATTGATACCAAAATTTTTTGAATCGTCGTTTGACATTGTGGGCTCGCGCATGGGCGTGAACTACGGGCTAAACAAGGTGCGGTTTACCTCCCCCGTGCCGGTGGGCAGCCGCCTGCGCGCCCGCATGAAGCTTCTGGCAACGCTGCCGATTGACAACAACGGCGTACAGATGACCTGGGAAGTCACGGTAGAGCGCGAAGGCACAGCCAAGCCAGTATGTGTGGCTGAGTCGCTGGTGCGGCGCTATCCCTGACTGACGGCTGTGTTTCGGTGCGATGTAACGAAGCCGATTTGCCGCCAGGCCTCAAACACCGTCACAGCCACCGCGTTGGACAGGTTCAGGCTGCGTTGGTCAGGCTGCATGGGCAGCTTGAGGCGCTGGCTGGCTGCAAACGAGTCACGCAAGGCCGCGTCCAGCCCCTTGGTTTCTGACCCAAACACCAGCCAGTCGCCCTGCGAAAAAGCCACATCGAACAGGTTGCGCGAGCCGCGTGTGGTCATGGCAAACAGCCGCGCTGGGTCGGGGTTTTCGTGATCCATAAAGGCTTGCCAGCTGGCGTGCCGCTTCAGCTCGGCGTACTCGTGGTAGTCCAGCCCGGCACGCCGCATATGTTTGTCGTCCATTGAAAATCCCAAGGGCTCGATCAGGTGCAGACGGCAGCCTGTGTTGGCCGCCAGACGGATGACATTGCCGGTATTTGGCGGAATTTCGGGTTCGACAAGAACGATATTGAACATAAGTGGGCCTAGAAGGAAGTGCGGGCCAACACAATGCCGGTAATGTGCGCCGCACCCGCCGCCCGCAGTGCCTCGGCCGCAGTAAACATCGATGCACCGCTGGTCATCACGTCGTCAACCAGCACGACGCAACGGCCTTTGACCGCTGCCGCGCGCAGCGGGTCGATCTGAAAAGCACCCTTGACGTTGGCCAGCCTTGCTTCACGTTTCAGCTCGGTCTGTGGCCGCGTATTTTTAACCCGTAGCAGCAGGCTGCTGTCTGCCTGGGCGGTGCTGCCAGCGTGCCGGGCAAGCTCCCGTGTCAGCAACCAGGCCTGGTTAAAGCCGCGCGTTTGCAGGCGCTCTTTTGACAGCGGGACAGGCAGGATCAGGTCAGGGGCCTGCAGGTTTTCAAGCGCCAACCGAACGCCCGGAGCTTTGAGTAAGAGGTCTGCAAAAAAAGGCGCCCAGCCGGGTTGCTCGCCAAACTTGTAGGCGCTGATCAGTGCTGACCATGGGTAGGCGTAGTCAAGTGCAGCGAGGGTTTCGTCCAGCGGTGGCGGCTGCCTGGCGCAGTCCATACAGACTTCAGTGATGGCGTGCACACCATCCGACAAGCCGTCAGCCAGGGCCAGTGCGCAGCAGCGGCAGCGCGGCCGGTGGATGACAAAACGATGCATGCAGGCCCGGCATACGGGCGCGGCGGGCCAGCTGCGACACACGGCGCACCGGCTGGGCAAGCGGTTGGCAAGGGTTGGAAAGGGGTTTTGCAACAGACGTTTAAACACCTGGTCAATATACTCGGGGCACGCTTGACGATGAAAAATGACGATGAACACATGACAACAGAGCGCCCACCCACACTTGACCCGACAGCCGTCGCCCGCTGGCAACGCATGGCGCCACCTGCATCGCCCTGGCTGCATGAAGAAGTGGCCAGCCGGATGCTCGACAGGCTGCAATGGATCAAGTTGCAGCCAACAGCCTGGGCGCACTGGGGTGCCGTGCGCGGCGGCCTGCAAAACCATCAAAAACTTGCCAAAAAATACCCAAAATCACAGTGTTTTGTGATCGAAAACCAAGCAATACGTGCGCAAACCGCTATTAAAAATATAGCGCCTGCATGGTGGCGGTCCGGCCGCTGGTTTGGCCAATCGACGCATTTTGAGACTCCCGCCCCGGGTGGCGTGGACATGCTGTGGGCCAACATGGCGCTGCATGAGGCCGCTGACCCGCAGGCGCTGCTGGCCAGTTGGCACCACGCTTTGAGCGTCGGTGGTTTTTTGATGTTTTCGTGTCTGGGCCCCGACACAGCTATCGAGCTGCGCGAGGTGTACCGGCAACTGGGCTGGCCACCTGCCGGACATGACCTGACCGACATGCACGACTGGGGCGACATGCTGGTGGCAGGTGGTTTTGCCGAACCCGTGATGGACATGGAGCGCATCACACTGACCTACGAAACCCCGGCACGGCTGCTGAAAGAGCTGGCTGAGCTGGGGCGAAACTTCCATCCGGCCCGGTTTGCTGGCCTGCGGGGGCGGGCATGGCGGGCAGAGCTGGAAAATGAATTGGCGCGGCACCTGAAAACAGGGCCCGATGGCCGGTTGTCGTTGACGTTTGAAGTGATTTACGGCCATGCGCTGAAGGCGCAGCCCAAAGTCAAGGTCAGCGCCTTGAGTTCCCTGTCGATACAGGACATGCGCAGCATGCTGGGCGTAAGTAAGCCAGCGAGTCTTCCGGCAGTCTTTACAAGCCCGAATAAAGGCTTATGAGATGCTCGGGTTTGCACATGTTTGTAAGCTGGCTTTGGGGTAAACCCCGTTATACTAAAAACCAATAAATTGGGTATGTTCCCACGCCTCAGACAGTCCGCCCTACAGGCTGTTATTTTTTGAGTGTCGCCCCGTGTCGCACCCTTCCGACTCACCAGAACCCTCTGCATTTCGCTTTGCCAGCTTGCCACAAAGCAACGATATTGGCCACCAGGGTGTGCAGTGGCTGCTCAAACGCAATTGCTCTGTGACACCCGCTCAGCTTCTGGGTCTGTTTGCCTCTCTCAGCGTGGTGTCCCTTGGCATCGCCACTTTTTTCTGGATGCAAGGCGCAACGCTCGTCATGCCCTTTGCCTGGGCCGAACTAATCGCCGTTGGCACCGCTTTCACTGTCTATGCGCGACATGCAAGAGACGGTGAAAAAATATTCCTGCAAGGCGGTCAACTGGTGGTGGAGCTCGAAACCGCGGGCCGGTTGCACCGCGCGGAATTCAACCGTGAATGGGTTCGCGTCGAACCTAAAAACGGCGACGGCTCATTGATTGAGGTGTCTGGTCAGGGACAATCGGTGCGCGTTGGGCGCCATGTACGGCCAGAATTGCGGCCCGCATTGGCCAGAGAAATACGTTTTGCACTGCGCGGATGCTGAAACGGCATTGCGACTAACTTTATAATCAATGGTTTTGTTGAATTGGCAAACCCGACAGGTCTGTAGGCCGGTAATTTTGAGGCATTAAAAGTGATCACGATGAATGTACGTAAAACCATGAGCCACCTGACGCAGCAAGTAACGCAGCGTGCCGCCACCCTGCTGGCGTTCACAGCAGCCTGGGCCTCCACAGCCGCTTACGCCGTCAACGACCTGCCCGGCGGACCGGCAGTACGCCAACTCAACCTGCACCCTGCGGTTACCAAAATTGCGGAAGAGCAGCACTGGCTGCACTGGTTCATGATGATCATCTGCCTGGTGATTTTCGTGGCTGTATTCGGCGTCATGTTTTATTCCATCTGGAAGCACCGTAAATCAGTGGGTCACAAGGCAGCCAATTTTCACGAGTCAGCCGCCGTTGAAATTGCCTGGACCATCGTTCCTTTCCTGATCGTGATTGGTATGGCCTTACCTGCCACCAAAGTGCTGGTTGCCCAAAAAGACACCACCGCAGCCGACGTGACCATCAAAACCACAGGCATGCAGTGGAAATGGGGCTATGACTACGTCAAGGGCGAAGGTGAAGGCATTGCTTTCGTATCAACGCTGGACAACACACACCGTGTGATGTCAAACAATGGCGGTCCCAAAGCAGGCGAAGCGCCGGACGACTACCTTTTCAAGGTTGACAACCCGATGGTGGTGCCCGTCAACAAGAAAATCCGCATCATTACCACCGCCAACGACGTCATTCATGCCTTTGCTGTGCCAGCTTTTGGTATCAAGCAGGACGCCATTCCCGGCTTTGTGCGCGACACCTGGTTTCGTGCCGACAAAATCGGCGACTACCACGGCCAGTGCCAGGAACTGTGTGGCAAAGAGCACGCCTACATGCCAATTCACGTGAAAGTCGTGTCTGCGGCTGACTACACCGCATGGGTAGCAGGCAAAAACAAGGAAATGGCAGCAAAAGCTGATGATCCATCCAAAGTGTGGACGCTTGCAGACTTGAAGGCACGCGGCGAAAAAGTTTACGCGTCCAATTGCGTGGCCTGCCATCAGGCAACGGGCAAAGGCGGCGGCGCCATCAAGGCTCTCGACGGCTCAGCTGTTGTGTTGGACGCAGACCACGGCAAGCAGATTGCAATTTTGCTCAATGGTGCAAACAACGGTGCCATGCCTTCATGGAAAGCGCTGAGCGATACCGATCTGGCTGCCGTCATCAGCTACACCAAGAACAACTGGTCGAACCAGACCGGGCAGCTGGTGCAGCCCGCTGAATTGCAAGCCGCACGTAAATAGCCGAACAGACAGCACATTAAAACGCTGAATCAAAAATCACATGAAAAGCGTCAGGCCATCCCGCCTGATGCCCGGAAAAAGGAAGTAAACATGAGTGCAGTACTTGACCCCAAAGGCCACGCTGGTGACCACGCACACGACGACCACCACGACCACGGCGCGCCTGTCGGCTGGCGTCGCTGGGTATTTGCGACCAACCACAAAGACATTGGCACGCTTTACCTTCTGTTTGCGTTTTTCAACCTGATGTTTGGTGGTGTGCTGGCTCTTGGCATCCGTGCTGAACTGTTTCAGCCCGGTTTGCAACTGGTCAACCCGGAACTGTTCAACCAATTGACAACCATGCACGGCCTGATCATGGTGTTCGGTGCCATCATGCCGGCCTTCGTGGGCTTTGCCAACTGGATGATTCCGTTGCAAATTGGTGCGGCTGATATGGCTTTTGCCCGACTGAACAACTTCAGCTTCTGGCTCATGATTCCTGCGGCTCTGATGCTCGCCACGTCCTTCTTTTTGCCTGGCGGCGCACCTGCTGCCGGCTGGACGCTGTACGCACCGCTGACACTGCAAATGGGTCCTTCCATGGACTCCGGCATTTTTGCGCTGCATTTGCTGGGTGCTTCATCCATCATGGGCTCGATCAACATCATCGTGACCATTTTGAACATGCGCGCCCCAGGCATGACGCTGATGAAAATGCCGATGTTCTGCTGGACCTGGCTGATCACTGCTTACCTGCTGATTGCCGTGATGCCCGTGCTCGCTGGCGCTATCACGATGACTCTGACCGATCGCCACTTTGGCACCAGTTTCTTCAACCCCGCCGGCGGCGGTGACCCAGTCATGTACCAGCACATCTTCTGGTTCTTCGGTCACCCTGAGGTCTACATCATGATCTTGCCGGCTTTCGGCATCATCAGCCACATCATTCCTGCGTTCTCACGCAAACGCTTGTTTGGCTACGCATCAATGGTGTACGCCACCGGTTCGATTGCCATTTTGAGCTTCGTTGTCTGGGCGCACCACATGTTCACCACTGGCATGCCAGTGACGGGCCAGTTGTTCTTCATGTACTCGACGATGTTGATTGCCGTGCCCACGGGCGTGAAGGTGTTTAACTGGATTGCAACCATGTGGAAGGGTTCGATGACATTTGAGACCCCCATGCTGTTTGCCGTTGGCTTCATTTTCGTGTTCACTATCGGCGGTTTGACCGGCGTGATTTTGTCGGTCGCACCCATTGATACGCAGCTCCAGGACACCTACTACGTGGTGGCTCACTTCCATTACGTGCTGGTGGCTGGGTCACTCTACGCCATGTTTGCTGGGTACTACTTCTGGGCACCCAAGTGGACAGGCGTGATGTACAACGAAACACGCGGCAAAATCCACTTCTGGTGGTCATTGATTTCGTTCAACGTCACTTTCTTCCCGATGCACTTCCTGGGCTTGGCAGGCATGCCGCGCCGCTACGCTGACTACCCGATGCAGTTTGCTGATTTCAACGCGATTGCTTCTGTCGGTGCTTTCTTCTTCGGCTTTGCGCAGGTTTACTTTTTCTTCTTTGTTGTACTGCCCACCATGCGCGGTCAGGGTGTCCCTGCCAAGGCAAATCCATGGGTTGACGAAGGCGGCAAGGGCGCTGAAGGTCTGGAATGGGAAGTTCCATCACCAGCGCCGTTCCACACCTTCGAGACACCACCCAAGCTTGATGCTACGGCAACCCGCGTGATCGGCTAATTTTCATCGCACAGACCATGGCAACACCTGACCAAAAGAAAAGCAACCTGCGACTGGGTCTGATCCTCGCCTCAGTCGCGCTGGTGTTTTTCGCTGGCTTCATGGCGAAGATGGTTTTCTTCGGCCGCTGAAAGCGCACGACCTATGGTTATCAAGCGCGAGAACCTCAAAATGGTCAGCAAGCTGGGCGTCATCGTGCTGGCCATGTTTGGCTTCGGTTACGCGCTGGTGCCAATTTACAAAGCCATTTGCGAAATGACGGGCATCAATGTACTGGCTTTAGGGGACAAACAAATCCCCGGAGCCACGCCCAAACTGCCTGCCAATACCCAGGTTGATTTAACGCGCAGCATCACCGTTGAATTCGACAGCAATGCACGTGGCCCTTGGCACTTCAAACCCGCGCAAAGCACGCTGAAAGTCCATCCCGGTGAATTGACCACCGTGATGTACGAATTCCAGAACACGCAAAACCGCACCATGTCTGCGCAAGCGATTCCCAGCTACGCACCCGCTCAGGCGGGCGCACACTTCAACAAACTAGAGTGTTTTTGCTTTCAGCAGTACACGCTGGCGCCGGGTGAAAAAAAGCAGTGGCCAGTGGCCTTTGTAATTGACCCCAAGCTGTCCAAAGACGTCAACACCATCACCTTGTCGTATACGTTCTTTGAAGTAGGCGGGCGCACACCCGCTGCGCCTCAAGCAGCCATTACCAATGACAACAAAGCGCCCGGCGTATGAACAAGCCGGATAATCTGCCTGCCCATCAACGCAAAGGCTCGCTTTTCCGGACGATTAAAGCCGTGCTGTGGTCGTTTGTCGGATTGCGGGCTCGCGGTGACTACGAGCGTGATGTGGCGCAGCTCAATCCGGTACACATCATCGTTGTGGGCCTGGTGAGCGTATTTGTTTTTGTGGGTAGCCTGATATTGCTGGCTACCTGGGTTGTCGGCAAATAAGCCGATGGCCGAAGTTTGAGAAATTCAAGAAATCAATGAGATCAGAAAGAGCAGGAGTTTGAATATGTCGTCAGCCACTACAACAGGTACCCCGCACTACTTTGTGCCCGCACCCTCCAGCCATCCTGTGATGGCCTCCATCGGGCTGCTTTTTGTCGTCGTGGGCGCCAGCCAGTGGGTCAATGGCGCCAGCTGGGGCGTTTACTCGCTCGGTTTCGGCATGGTGACGTGGCTCTTCACTTTGTTTCGCTGGTTCAGCGAATCCGTGCGCGAAAGCGAAGGGGGTTTGTATGGCTACAAGATTGACCTGTCTTTCCGCTGGTCCATGAGCTGGTTCATCTTTTCTGAAGTCATGTTCTTTGGCGCGTTTTTTACCGCCCTGTGGTGGGCGCGCATGCACTCGGTGCCAGCACTGGGCGGGCTTGAGAACGCCCTGCTGTGGCCAGACTTCAAAGCCGTTTGGCCAAGCGTCGCCGCTGGTGCAACTGCATCACCTGCTGATATCGTTGAGCCGTTTCAAACGGTCGGCCCCTTCTGGTTGCCTACCATCAACACCGCACTGCTGTTGACATCTGGCGTGACCATGACGATTGCCCACCATGCCCTGCGTGAAGGTCACCGCGGTAAAACCATCGCTTTCATGTGGACCACAGTGGTGCTGGGTTTGGTCTTTTTGTTCGTTCAGGGCTACGAGTACGCGCACCTGTATTCTGACTTGAACCTCAAACTCAATTCCGGTGTCTATGGTTCAACTTTCTACATGCTGACCGGATTTCACGGCTTTCATGTGTTCGTCGGTATGTTGATGCTGCTATTCATCACGTTGCGCCTGCAAAAAGGCCATTTCACGGCGGACAAACACTTTGGATTTGAAGGCGCTGCCTGGTACTGGCACTTTGTGGACGTAGTGTGGTTGGGTCTGTATATTTTGGTCTACTGGCTCTAGACGCATTGGTGCGACCCATGAACAAAGGCCGCATTGTGCGGCCTTTGTTGTTTTACGGAGTCGAGTTTACCGAGTTTTATTTACCAACAGGCAAGCCCGTCGGCTGGATGTAGCCCATCTTCCAAGCTATCAAAATGCAGACAAACAGCAATACCGAAAACCCAATGCGAAAAGCCAGTGCTTTGGCCATATTACTGGTTTTTCCCTTTCCGTTCGTGCCATCTTTCATCATGAAGAACAACGCAGCGGCCAGACTGGCAAGAATGGCTAAGAAGGCGATGGCTACGAGATATGTCATGCTGGAGATTATCGGCTGATGGCTAAACTTTCGCTCCAACTGTCGAAAAATTCAAGGTTTTGGTTGCTCACCATAGCAGCACTGTTGGTGGCCGCGCTGACCTTCTCGCTCGGCCAGTGGCAACTGCGACGCGCTGCACAAAAGCAGGCTCTGATGTTTGCGATTGAAGCGCAAGGCAACGAATCGGTTCTGAAAGCGGCAGATCTGGCAACTTCCAAAAATCTGCAAGAGACAGTCCACAGGCGCGCCACCCTCAAAGGTATTTGGCGCGCAGAACACACGGTGTTTCTGGACAACCGCCAAATGAACGGCAAGACGGGTTTGGTTGCGGTGACACCGTTGGTGCTCGACGGCAGCGCGCAAGTCATTCTGGTGCAGCGCGGCTGGGTACAACGCAACTTTGAAGACCGTGCCAAACTGCCCGATGTTCAAACGCCCGCCGGCCCCGTTACCGTCCGAGGCCGCATCGCCCCACCCCCTTCCAAGTTATACGAGTTCAAAGGCGTCGATGCTTCGCGTATACGGCAAAATATCGAAGTGACAGGCTTTAGCCGTGAGACTGGCCTGCCCTTGATGTCAGTGTCGATGGTTCAAACCGGTCCGGCCAACGAGGGCCTGCTGCGCGATTGGGCTGCGCCCAATGTGGGCATTGACAAGCACTACGGCTACGCATTTCAGTGGTTTGCCTTGTGCGGTCTGGTCACAGGCCTTTACGCGTGGTTTCAGATCATTCACCCCTGGAGCGCCCGCCGCAAACTTGTTTCTAATGCCTGATATGACCTCCGCCTCTAAACAGCCACAAGACGAACCCTTGAGCATGACGGTGCACACCTTGCCCGTACCGGGTGACGACAGCCCACGCAACACCGCAGGCCGCTGGAAGATGATTGCCGTGTTGCTGGTGTGTGCCGCCCCGGTCATCGCGTCATACTTCACCTACTACGTGATTCGGCCGGAAGGCCGGCGCAATTATGGCGAACTGATCACGCCGCAGCGCCCCTTGCCAGCTATCTCCACGGTGGACTTGAACGGCAAGGCAGGCGAGCTGCCCGCGCTTAAAAATCAATGGTTGTTGATCAGCGTTGCCGGTGCCGACTGTGACACAGCTTGTCAGAAGCGTCTGTATTTCCAGCGGCAACTACGCGAATCACTGGGCAAGGAAAAAGTGCGCGTCGACTGGGTCTGGCTGGTCACTGACACGGCAGCGGTCGATGCTCGCCTGAAACCCGCGCTGACTGAGGCGACCGCTCTGCGTGCGCCGCTGGAAAAACTGGCCGAGTGGTTGCCACCCGCTGCTGGTCAACGCCTTGAAGATCACCTGTATGTTGTCGATCCGCTGGGCAACTTGATGATGCGCTTTCCGGCCAACATGGATGCTGCTGGTGCAGCCAAAGCCAAGCGCGACCTCGACCGCTTGCTGCGCGCATCAGGCAGCTGGGACAAGGAGGGCCGCTAACCGTATGGATACGACCGAACTCTACAACCTGAGTCCCGCGCTGCGGCTGATGATCATGGGGATGATCGTGGCTGTTGGCCCGCTGGCATGGGTATGGCTGAAAAGCCGCAACGCGTCTGCTGCCCAGCGCCTGCGCGTGCTGACGCTGGTGACGTTGTTTCTCACCTTTGACCTGGTTATCTTTGGCGCCTTTACGCGCCTGACCGACTCCGGCCTCGGTTGCCCTGACTGGCCGGGCTGCTATGGCCATGCCAGCCCGGTGGGTGCACAGCTGCACATTGATGCAGCCCAAACCGCCATGCCAACCGGCCCCGTGACCCATCCCAAAGCCTGGATTGAGATGATTCACCGCTACCTGGCCACAGGTGTTGGCGTGTTGATTTTGACGCTTGCCATCACAAGCTGGCTCGAGCGTCAAAAAATTAAACTCTCGCCCTGGTGGCCGATCTTTACCTTGCTCTGGGTTTGCCTGCAAGGTGCATTCGGTGCGCTGACGGTCACCATGAAGCTGTTCCCGGCCATCGTCACGATGCACCTGCTGGGTGGCATGGTTCTGCTCGCCCTGCTCAAGGTGCAAAGTGTTCGCTATGCGCAAGCGCAGGGCGAACAGTCACCGGTGCCGCTGCAAGGCGCCACGCGCTTATTGATCGTTGCCACGTTTTTTCTGCTGTGGCTGCAAATCGCCCTCGGCGGCTGGGTCAGCACCAACTACGCGGTGCTGGCCTGTAGCGACTTTCCATCATGCCAAAACTCAATGTGGCCTGCGATGAATTTCAGCGAAGGCTTCACGCTCTGGCGTGAGCTGGGCGCTGGCGGCAATGGTGAAAACATCAGCTTTCAGGCCCTGACGGCCATTCATTACGTTCACCGTTTGAGCGCCTACATTGTCTTTGCCGCCATGCTCGTGCTGGCTGCCCGGTTGTACAAAGCACCAGCCATGCGCCGTGCTGCCGTGTGGCTGCTGGGGCTGGCTCTTTTGCAAGTGGCTACCGGTTTGGGCAATGTGCTGCTGGGCTGGCCGCTGGCCGCCGCTGTGATGCACACCGGCGGTGCTGCGGCGCTTGTGGTAGTGCTCACCGGCATCGTCTGCGTCAGCCGCGGTGCTGAGCAGACCGTCAGTGCGGCAAAATCGAGCCCATCCCGATTGTTTGCATGAGCACCACCGACAGCCTTTTACCCGTACACGTGCCTTCCAAATTCAGGCAGTTTTATGTGCTGACCAAGCCGCGCGTGGTGCAACTCATTGTTTTTTGCGCACTGATTGGTATGGTGCTGGCTGTTCCAGGTGTGCCCGGATGGGTCGATCTGCGGCTGGGGCTGATTGCCTGCATCGGCATCTGGCTGGTCGCGGGTGCGGCGGCTGCGTTCAATTGCCTGGTTGAGCAAGGCATTGACGCGCGCATGAAGCGCACCGCCATGCGCGCTACCGCGCAGGGGCAGATCAGCAACTGGTTAACGCTGGCTTTTTCTGCTGTGCTGTGCGCCATTGGCTCGGTTATTTTGTACGTGTGGGTCAATCCGCTGACGATGTGGCTGACCTTTGCCACCTTTGTCGGTTACGCCGTCGTTTACACCGTGATTCTGAAGCCCCTGACGCCGCAAAACATTGTGATTGGCGGCGCCTCAGGTGCGATGCCGCCGGTGCTGGGCTGGGCCGCCATGACGGGCTCTGTCGGCCCCGAGGCACTCATTTTGTTTCTCATCATCTTTTTATGGACACCGCCGCACTTCTGGGCCCTGGCGCTGTACCGGGTCGAGGACTACCGAAAGGCTGGCCTGCCCATGCTGCCGGTCACGCACGGGAACGAATTCACCCGCCTGCAGGTCTTTTTGTACACGCTGGTGCTGTTCCCGGCGTGCCTGATGCCGTTTGTCTTTCAGATGAGTGGCTGGCTGTACTTGGTAGCCGCTGTGGGTTTGAGCTTTGGCTTCAGCTGGTATGGCTTCAAGCTGTGGCGCAACTACTCGGACGCGCTGGCGCGCAAGACGTTTCGCTTTTCACTGATTCACCTGTCGGCACTGTTTGCAGCGCTGCTGATTGATCATTACCTTATTTAGGGCTTTCATGCCGAATATAAATGCTATGAATTCAGGAGCTGCTCGCGCATGTATCTACTGGTCAAAAGCCATTTTTACATCTCTTTTTGCGCTGTTTTTGATCGCCTGTTCGCCCGACAAGCCGCAATTCAAGAGCATTGACCTCACCGGCGCCGACTACGCCAAAGACTTTGCTTTAACCGACCAAAACGGCAAGACCCGGAGCATCAAGGACTTCGCAGGCAAGGTAGTGGTGGTGTTTTTTGGTTTTACCCAGTGCCCCGATGTCTGCCCGACCTCGATGGCTGACCTGGCAGGCATCAAGAAGTCACTCGGGGCAGACGGCGACAAGCTGCAAGCGGTGTTCATCTCGGTGGACCCTGAGCGCGACACGCCCGACATTCTCAAAGCCTACATGGGCAACTTTGACCCCACCTTTTTGGCCCTGCGCCCTAGCGCTGAGCAATTACCGCTGATTGCCAAAGACTTCAAGATTTACTACAAAAAAGTAGAAGGCCGCACCGCCAGCAGCTACAGCATGGACCATTCGGCAGGCCATTACGTCTACGACCCGCAGGGTCGCTTGCGTCTTTACAACCGCTACGGCAGCGGGGCTGAGGGTTTGACTGCCGATATCCGATTGCTGCTTAAAGGCAAATAATGGTTTTTGCTACAAAAAAGCCACTGCTGTTTTCACGGCAGTGGCTTTTTGGGTCAGGCGACCGGCGATTTACGCGTATTCAACCAGCACCTTTTTCATCTTCTTCATCGCCGCCACTTCAATCTGGCGAATCCGTTCGGCGCTCACGCCGTACACCGCCGCCAAGTCGTGCAGCGTCATGCCGCCTGAGCCGTCGTCGTTCACCTTCAGCCAGCGCTCTTCGACAATCTTGCGTGAACGGTCGTCCAACCCCTGTAAAGCCGTGGCAATGCCGTCGGTGGCCAGATTGTCACGTGCGTGGGCTTCCATCAGCGCGGTGGGCTCCTGTGCACTGTCGGCCAGGTAGGCAATCGGGCCAAACGCCTCTTCGCCGTCGTCGCTGGGGCTGGGGTCCAGCAGCACATCGCCACCCGACATGCGTTGCTCCATCTCAATGACTTCCTCGCGCTTGACGTTCAGCGATTTGGCCATCTGGCTGATTTGGTCGTCGCTCAGCGTATCGCGGTGGGTCGCCACGTCGGCGTCGTCCTTGTAACCCTGCTTCATCGAGCGCAGATTAAAAAACAGCTTGCGCTGCGCCTTGGTGGTCGCCACTTTCACCATGCGCCAGTTTTTCAGAATGTACTCGTGCATCTCGGCCTTGATCCAGTGCAGCGCATAGCTCACCAGACGTACACCCTGGTCCGGGTCAAAGCGCTTGACGGCTTTCATCAAACCAATGTTGCCTTCCTGGATCAAGTCACCATGCGGCAAACCGTAACCCAGATACTTGCGCGAGGTAGACACGACCAGCCGCAAGTGAGAGAGCACTAACTTCTCAGCCGAAGCCATGTCGTTGGAGTCACGCAGCTGGCGGGCAAAGGTTTGCTCTTGCTCCAGGGTGAGCATGGGCAGCCGGTTGACGGCCGAAATATAGGCGTCCAGGTTGCCCAGAGGCGGCAACAGCGACCACGGGTTGACGCTGGCAACGCCAGTTGAACCAGCCAAAGCGGGTACAGCCAAAGCAGAGGCAGCAACAGGATATGGGGCAGAGGACACAGTAAAACTCCTTTTGGAAACTGTATTCAGGCTAAATATTAGCACTCTGTTAAAGAGAGTGCCAAACAATAGGTTCAATCGCTTTCATAGGGCATGGCTAATCAGTGAAAACCCTAGGAATTAGCCAAAGATTGAAATGTAGCCTGTTTTAACGCGGGATGCAGGCCGGGCGACAACGACGGTGTTTGTAGGCCGCAAACGCTGTCTACTTGCGACCAAGACAGGCTCGCTCCTGGCACGGCATACGCCACCCGGCGTATTTCGCTATCCATCTGCAGCCTCCAGAATCCGTTTATCGCTGTACAAATCCCGGGTTTGGGCTCAGCACAGCGACACGCAACACAACACCAACTGGAGAAGTTTTCATGCAAAACCTGAATTCACGCCGCTTTACCCTCAAAGCGCTCACTGCCGCCGTGGCCCTGACGGGCCTGTCTGCCCTGCCCTCACATGCCCAGTCGGGCGGCACCATCAAGGTCGGCATTTTGCACAGCCTGTCGGGCACCATGGCCATTTCTGAAACTGTACTGAAAGACACGGTGTTGATGGCGATTGACGAGATCAATGCCAAGGGTGGTGTGCTCGGCAAAAAGCTGGAGCCCGTGATTGTGGATCCGGCCTCCAACTGGCCTTTGTTTGCTGAAAAAACCAAGCAGTTGCTCGGCCAGGACAAGGTCTCTGTCATCTTCGGTTGCTGGACGTCTGTGTCACGCAAGTCGGTGTTGCCAGTGGTTGAAGAAATGAACGGCCTGCTGTTCTACCCCGTGCAATACGAAGGCGAAGAGCTGAGCAAGAACGTGTTTTACACCGGCGCCGCGCCTAACCAGCAGGCCATTCCGGCCGTTGACTATTTGATGAGCAAGGCCGGCGGCGGCGCCAAGCGCTGGGTATTGCTGGGCACTGACTATGTGTACCCACGCACCACCAACAAGATTTTGCGCGCTTACCTGAAAAGCAAAGGCGTAGCCGACAAGGACATCGACGAAAAATACACCCCGTTCGGCCACAGCGACTATCAGACCATTGTTGCTGACGTGAAGAAATTCTCGCAAGGCGGCAAAACCGCTGTGGTGTCCACCATCAACGGTGACTCCAACGTCCCGTTCTACAAAGAGCTTGGCAATGCTGGTCTGAAGGCCAAAGATGTGCCCGTGGTCGCTTTCTCGGTGGGCGAAGAAGAACTGCGATGGGCCTCTGTACGCCTTTTCTGCTGCTCCCAGCGGCGACCAAGTGGGTCACCCTCGAAGGGCCGGGGCCAGTCGGTTTTTACCGCCGATTCTTCCAGTGGTTGCCGTATGTGGCGTTGGGGCAGCAAATTGCCTACGGCGTGGCTGCCTGGCGCCTGCGCCCGGCGTTTGCCCCGCTGCGGGCCGTGGCCGGCTGGGCCGGCCGCCTGGTGTGG
>JANNYZ010000002.1:0-7311 GCA_031410335.1 Polaromonas sp.
AGACGGCACTGTTTTTATTGGCAACTCAATCGGTAGTGCCGGTCACACTATTGGCGAGGTGGTTTTTAACACCGCCATGTCGGGCTACCAGGAAATCCTGACTGACCCCAGCTATTGCCAGCAACTGGTCACGTTGACCTATCCGCACATTGGCAACTACGGTGTCAATGCCGAAGACGTGGAGTCTGAAAAAGTCTACGCCGCTGGCCTGATCATCAAAGATCTGCCACTGCTGGCGTCCAACTTTCGCATGTCCATGACCTTGTCCGACTATTTGGACAAGGAAGGCACAGTGGCGATTGCCAATATCGACACGCGCCAGCTGACACGCCACTTGCGGAGTAAGGGCGCGCAAAACGGCTGTATTCTGGCTCTTGGCATGGGTGAAGCCGTCTCTCAAGCAACTATTGATAAAGCCATCGACTTTGCCAAAGCTGCGCCCAATATGGCCGGGCTGGATCTTGCCAAAGTTGTCTCATGCAAACAAACCTACGAGTGGACCCAGACCGAGTGGAAATTGGGCTCGGGTTACGGCGTGCAGATCACCCCTAAATTCCACGTTGTCGCCTTTGACTTTGGAGTGAAGAAAAATATCTTGCGCATGCTGGCTGAGCGTGGTGCGCGCATCACGGTAGTGCCTGCACAAACATCCGCCGCAGACGTCCTCAAACTCAAACCCGATGGCGTCTTTTTATCAAATGGCCCCGGTGACCCTGAGCCTTGCGACTATGCCATTACCTCTGCACGCGAATTGATTGCCAGCGGCGTCCCTACCTTTGGCATTTGCCTTGGCCACCAGATCATGGCCTTGGCCGCAGGTGCCAAGACTTTCAAGATGCAGCAAAGTCATCACGGCGCCAATCATCCGGTCAAAGACTTGGACAACAGGCGTGTCAGCATCACCAGTCAAAACCACGGTTTTGCGGTTGACTTGGCTAGCCTGCCTGACCAATTGCGCGCTACCCACATCAGCTTGTTTGACGGCACGCTGCAAGGCCTGGCGTGGGCAGACAAGCCGGCGTTCTGTTTTCAAGGGCACCCGGAGGCATCTCCGGGGCCACATGATATTTCCTACCTTTTCGACCGCTTCACAGCACTGATGGAGCAAAACAAGAATGCCTAAACGTACAGACATCAAGAGCGTCCTCATCATTGGGGCAGGCCCCATCATCATTGGTCAGGCGTGTGAGTTTGACTACTCTGGGGTGCAGGCCTGCAAGGCACTGCGTGAAGAGGGCTACAAGGTCATTTTGATCAATAGCAATCCGGCGACCATCATGACCGACCCGGCCACGGCGGACGTGACGTACATCGAACCCATCACATGGCAGACGGTTGAAAAAATAATTGCCAAAGAAAAGCCAGATGCGATTTTGCCGACCATGGGCGGCCAAACAGCGCTCAATTGCGCATTGGACTTGTGGCACAACGGTGTGCTTGAAAAATACAAGGTCGAGCTGATTGGTGCCAAGCCGGAAGCGATTGACAAGGCAGAAGACCGCCTGAAGTTCAAAGACGCGATGACCAAGATTGGACTGGGTTCGGCCCGCTCGGGTATCGCGCATTCGCTTGACGAAGCCTGGGCCGTACAAAAAACGTTGGGGTTCCCCACGGTGATTCGCCCCAGTTTCACGCTGGGTGGTACCGGCGGCGGCATTGCCTATAACTCTGAAGAGTTTGAAATTATTTGCAAGCGCGGGCTTGAAGCATCACCCACCAACGAGTTGCTGATTGAAGAGTCACTGCTTGGCTGGAAAGAATACGAGATGGAGGTCGTGCGCGATACGGCTGACAACTGCATCATCGTTTGCTCGATCGAAAATCTGGATCCTATGGGAGTGCATACAGGCGACTCCATTACCGTCGCGCCAGCCCAAACATTGAGCGACAAGGAGTACCAGATTTTGCGCAATGCGTCGCTGGCGGTGCTGCGTGAGATTGGGGTCGACACGGGCGGCTCTAATGTGCAGTTCTCGATTAACCCTGTCGATGGCCGCATGGTAGTCATCGAGATGAACCCGCGCGTTTCCCGTTCATCAGCGCTTGCCTCCAAAGCCACGGGTTTCCCGATTGCCAAAGTCGCCGCCAAGCTGGCAGTGGGCTATACGCTGGACGAACTTAAAAACGAAATTACTGGTGGCGCTACACCAGCTTCGTTTGAACCTAGCATCGATTACGTCGTCACAAAAATTCCACGCTTTGCGTTTGAGAAATTTCCGACTGCCGATTCGCGCCTGACCACACAAATGAAGTCGGTCGGTGAAGTGATGGCCATGGGACGCACGTTCCAGGAGTCGTTCCAAAAAGCCCTGCGCGGTCTCGAGGTCGGCGTTGACGGCATGAATGAAAAAACACAAGACCGTGAAGTGCTGGAGAAAGAACTCGGTGCGCCCGGGCCGGACCGCATCTGGTACGTAGGCGATGCCTTTGCCATGGGCATGAGCGTCGATGAGGTGTTTGCGCTGACGAAAATCGACCCCTGGTTTTTGGTGCAAATTGAGCAAATCGTCAAGATTGAACTGGAGTTGGAAACTACCTCGCTCGACAAGGTCGATGCACTGACGCTGCGTGCGCTCAAGCAAAAGGGCTTCTCAGACCGCCGGTTGGCCAAGCAGCTCAAAACCACTGACACCGCGATTCGCGAACGACGCAGGGCTCTGGGTGTGCGGCCCGTTTACAAACGTGTTGACACTTGCGCGGCAGAGTTTGCGACCAACACCGCTTACCTGTATTCGACTTACGAGGCCGAAGGTTCTGAATGCGAAGCCGAACCAACAAACAAGAAGAAAATCATGGTTCTGGGCGGTGGGCCTAACCGCATCGGTCAAGGCATTGAGTTTGACTACTGCTGCGTGCATGCCGCCTTGGCGATGCGTGAAGACGGCTACGAGACCATCATGGTCAACTGCAACCCTGAAACGGTATCGACGGACTACGACACCTCTGACCGCCTGTACTTTGAGCCGTTGACGCTGGAAGACGTGCTGGAGATTGTTGATAAAGAAAAGCCTTATGGTGTGATCGTGCAGTACGGCGGGCAAACGCCGCTCAAGCTGGCACTTGACCTGGAAGCCAACGGCGTGCCCATCATCGGTACCTCGCCCGACATGATTGACGCCGCTGAAGACCGTGAGCGTTTCTCGGCACTGCTGCGCGAGCTGCGCCTGTTGCAGCCGCCTAACGCGACTGCCCGTACCGAACCCGAAGCGCTGGAAAAAGCCAGCCTGCTGGGCTACCCTCTGGTGGTGCGCCCCAGCTATGTTCTGGGCGGCCGCGCGATGGAAATCGTGCACGAGCAGCGCGACCTGGAGCGCTACATGCGCGAGGCCGTCAAGGTCAGCCATGACTCGCCGGTGTTGCTTGACCGCTTTTTGAACGACGCGATCGAATGCGATGTGGACTGCATTCGCGACGATACAGGAGCCACTTTTATTGGCGGTGTGATGGAGCACATCGAGCAGGCGGGTGTACACAGCGGCGACTCGGCCTGCTCATTGCCGCCGTATTCATTGGGCACGGGGACGATCCTTGAGATCAAGCGTCAAACCGCCGCCATGGCCGCGGCGCTCAACGTGGTCGGCCTGATGAATGTGCAGTTCGCTATTCAGCACAAGGACGGCAAAGACGTGATTTACGTGCTTGAAGTCAACCCGCGTGCATCGCGCACCGTGCCGTTCGTCAGCAAGGCCACTGGCATTCAGTTGGCCAAAGTTGCAGCGCGCTGCATGGTCGGGCAATCGCTGGCATCGCAAGGCATCACCAAAGAAGTCACACCGCCGTATTTCAGTGTCAAGGAAGCGGTATTTCCGTTCGTCAAGTTTCCAGGCGTGGACACGATTCTTGGGCCCGAGATGAAATCCACGGGTGAGGTGATGGGCGTGGGCAAAACTTTTGGCGAGGCGTTTGTCAAATCGCAATTGGGTGCGGGCACGAAACTGCCGACGTCTGGCTGCGTGTTTTTGACCGTCAAAAACAACGACAAACCAAGAGCAGTCGAAGTCGCACGGGCACTAGCTGCTATGAAGTTTGAAATTGTCGCAACCAAAGGTACCGCGGCTGCCATTACCGCTGCAGGCATTGCGTGCGGCGTTGTGAACAAAGTCACTGAAGGTCGCCCGCATGTGGTCGACATGATCAAGAATAACGAGATCGCCCTGGTCATCAATACGGTTGAAGAAAGGCGCAACGCAATTGCCGATTCACGCCAAATCCGCACCTCGTCATTGCTGGCGCGGGTGACCACCTTCACCACCATTGCCGGGGCAGAGGCGGCGGTTGAAGGCATGGAGTATCTGGACAATATGAGCGTGATTTCAGTCCAGGAAATGCACTCGCAGCTCCACTCGTGATTTGAATTAAACTTGCAGCAAACATCACCGCCACAGGGCAACCCGTGGCGGTTTCGCTTTTAGAGAGACACACCATGGCCACCATTCCCATCACCAAAATCGGCGCTGAAAAACTCAAGGCAGAACTGCACCAGCTTAAAACAGTTGACCGCCCCTGGGTGATCAACGCGATTTCAGAAGCGCGTGCGCAAGGCGATTTGAGCGAGAACGCCGAGTACGAAGCCGCCAAAGACCGCCAAGGCTTCGTTGAGGGCCGGATTCAGGAAATTGAAGGCAAGCTGTCAGTGGCACAAATCATTGACCCGTCTGAAATGGATGCCGGCGGGAAGGTTGTGTTCGGCTCAACCATTGAGCTCGAAGATGAAGAATCTGGCAACAAGGTGACTTACCAAATCGTCGGTGAAGACGAAGCTGACATCAAGTTTGGTCGCGTCAATATCTCCTCGCCGATTGCTCGTGCCCTGATTGGCAAAGACGAAGGCGATTCGGTGGAGTTCCAGGCACCTGGCGGTTTAAAACGCTATGAAATCATTGCGGTGATGTACATCTAGGAGCTCTAGATGCGCGACCGTTCTGGTTTGATGATTGCGGCGCTCTGGTGGGGCAGCCTGACGGCCTTGGGTTTTGTGGTGGTCCCCATGCTGTTCACCTACTTGCCCAGCCCAGCGGCAGCGGGGCAGATGGCCTCTAAACTTTTTACCGCACAAACCTGGCTAAGCGTTGCGTGCGCGATGTTTTTGCTGCTGATTTTCAATCAAAAAGAAGTTGAGAACCAGCATTTACGTGGGCGAGCAGCTATTAAATTCATAGTGACCGGTCTCTTGCTGGCGGTGTTGGTCGAGTTTGGCCTGTCGCCCCGCATTCTCAGCGCAAGGGCAGACGGCGGCAACCTGAAGTTGTTGCATGGACTGGGCAGTGTCATGTACTTTGGACAATGGCTGTGCAGTGGGTTTGCGCTCTGGACTCTGTCGTCAAGAACCAAGTCGTGAGCGGCTCGCATGTGAAGAGCGAGGAGTTACCGATCAGGTAGCACGCGGCATTCGCACCCGAATCGCTCCTTTCCATGGACCGTTGGGCAAGGAGGATGCGGGAACCGATTGACCGCCTTGTGAAATATCCAACACACCTTGCAGGGCCAGCTGGCCAGCCACCTGTCTGACGCGTGGCATCAGGGGACGCCAGTCGTTGGGTGACAGAGCGCGTGCTACCTCGGATGGGCAGGCGCTGGCATCCTGGCCGCGCGTGGTGATCAGAACCAGCAGGGCATTTTCGATCTGTGTATCGTTCGGAGGCATCTCTGCTTGGCAATCAACCGCTGACCTCGGCAATCATTTCAATCTCAACGCAAGCACCCATCGGCAACTGTGCCACGCCAAAGGCGCTTCTGGCGTGCGCGCCGACCACTGGGCCAAACACCTGGCCCAGCAGCTCGCTGGCGCCGTTGGTAACCAAGTGCTGGTCGGTAAAGTCTGGCGTGCTGTTGACCAGACTCATGACCTTGACGATGCGGCTGACCCGGTTCAGGTCTTTCCCGGTGGCGGCCAGCGCAGCATGCAGTGTGCCCAGCAAACCAATGGCCACCACGCGTGCGGCGGCTTTGCCTTCTTCCAGCGTGATGTTTTTGCCCAATTGACCGACCCAGGCCTGGCCGTCTCGTCTAGCGATGTTGCCACTCAAAAAAATCAGGTTGCCGGTTTGCACGTAAGGCACGTAAGCCGCCGCGGGCACCGAGATGGGGGGCAGGGTGACGTTGAGTTCAGCCAGTTTTTTGTAAACGTCGTTTGCGATTGTCATGGAGTTTTCCTCAAAAAATTAAATCAGCTCAGGCATCGATTCCAGCGGCATGACGGTGACCGCTACGCGCAGGTCGTGTTGCGCGCCGCCGCGTATCACGCCGCGCAGGGGTGACACGTCCAGAAAGTCACGGCCGGTGGCCAGCGTGATGTAGTCTTCGCCGGGCATGCGGTCGTTGGTCGGGTCAAAGTCAAACCATTGGCCTGCTTCGTTGTGGTCGCCAGGGCAGTAGACAGACGCCCAGGCATGCGATGCGTCGCAGCCAATCAGGCGCGGCTGGCCGGGCGCTGGCTGCGTCAGCATATAGCCGCTCACATAACGTGCTGGCAAGCCCATGGCGCGGCAGCAGGCCACCATGATGTGGGTAAAGTCCTGGCACACGCCCTTGCCCTGTTGCAGAGCTGTCAGGGCGGGGGTGTTCACGTCGGTGCTGTCGCCGTCGTAGGCCATGGTCTCGTGAATGCGGGTCATCAGGTGGGTGGCGGCCTCCAGCAGCGGTGTGCCAGGTGCAAAGCTGGGGCCGGCGAATTCTGCAAAGGCCTTGTCGCGCGGTACGTAGGGCGAGGCAAACAAAAACTCCCAGGCGGTGTTGTACGGCGCACCAGCCCGATAGCGAAACATGTCGCGCACCTGTTCCCAAGCGAACGGACAACTGGATGCTGATGATGACGCATGCGTCAGCACAATGCTGTGCGCCGTGACGCCGAGCCGCTCATGGCTGCCCTGCAGCGAAAAAAAACTGCAACGGTTGCCGTACACGTCATGCCTTTCGCGTACATGGGACGGCGAGGGGCTAATGTCGAGGTGGTGCGACAGCACCGTTTGTGCAGGGGTACTGGGCGGGCTGAGGTGCAGCACGTGGTCGGCGTTGTCTACTGCCGGCGTGTAGTGGTAGCGAGTTTCGTGGGTCAGGCTGAGCAGCATGTGGTCAAGCCCCGAGGCTGATATTGCCGCTGCTGGCATGGCTGAAATAGCGGCGCGACACAGCGTCTGACAGCGCAAAGGCCGCGGACTGGCACTGTTCAAACTCGCCAACAAAGTCGCAGGCAGCCCCATTGGCGTTGTCCAAGTCTGGCAGCGTCAGTTCTGCAGCCAGATCGGTTTGACCCTCCAGCGGGTCATCGGCCAGCTTGCCCAGCCGCCCGCGCATGGTTTTGATCACCCAACT
>JANNYZ010000003.1:0-26714 GCA_031410335.1 Polaromonas sp.
GCCACGACGATTCGTCGTGGCGATTGTTGGCAATGCAAGAAAAGCCTGTGCGCATAAAGCAATAATGTTTATTACTGAGATCCGGATGACTTATTCTATAGACTCATCGAGCCCCACGCTTGGCTGATCACTAACCAGAACCGAAAATCGACCTCATGGATATCCTTACTCCGCTTTTCTGGACTGCGCTGTTGAAGATCATCGGAGTGAACATCGTGCTGTCAGGGGACAACGCGGTGGTGATCGCCATGGCGGCGCGTACCCTCAAGCCTGAGCAGCGCGGTAAAGCCATCTTCTGGGGCAGTGCTGCCGCCATCATCATGCGGATTGTGCTGACCATCGTCGCCATTCAGTTGCTGACATTGCCGTACTTGAAAATCATCGGGGCGGTGTTGCTCGTCTATATCGGTGTGGACTTGCTCAAGGGCGAAGACGAAAGCGATGGTGAAGGCAAGGAAATCAATGGCATGGCTGCGGCCATTCGCACCATTCTGATTGCCGACCTGGTCATGAGCCTGGACAACGTGCTGGCTGTCGCCGCCGCGGCCAAAGGCAATCTGCCATTGCTCGTACTCGGCTTGCTGATCAGCATCCCGCTGATCATCTTTGGCGCAACGCTACTGACCAAAGTCATGGAGCGTTTCCCCATCATCATCACCATTGGTGCGGCTTTGTTGGGCTTTTTGGCAGGGGAAATGCTGCTGACAGACCCTGCGGTGACCACCCGCTTTGGTGCCATGAGCGAGCAAACCGTCACATTTGGCGGGGTGCTGGGCGCCGTGCTGGTCGTGGGCTTGGGGACTTACCTGACCAAGCGTCAGAAAAAGCACGCAGTCGCCGAATAGCTGACCCGGCCTGCGCGCAGCTTTGGGTGCGCTCACGACAAGGCGCCGATCTGCAACAAAAAGCCAGGGCTGTGTGCATAAGTCACTTGTCCAGCGCCATGGTGTCTGTTAACGTCCGCATTTGGGGGATTTGTCACCGATTTGTATGATGGGTGCAGTCCACGCCTGCAAACAAAAATACACTAGGTCATCCACCAGGGGTAAAGCGGACAATGAACACAGCCTCCAACAAGCGCAGCAAGCGCAGCCAGTTCTGGCGCGCCGACTGGTTTGTTGGCCTTTTGGTCGTTTTGGCTGTTTTTGTTCTTCACGGGGCGACTGATTTGTTCGGTACGCTGGAGCGTCGGTATTACGACTTTGCCAGCACCAGCACATCGCGCCAGCCGTCTGAGCGTGTTGCCATCATCGCGATTGACGACCAGAGCATTGCGAACATTGGCCGCTGGCCCTGGCCGCGTGATGTGCAGGCCAAGCTGATTGACCAGCTGTCAGCAGCCAAAGCCAAAACCGTCGTCAACACCACCTTGTTTTTTGAGCCGCAAACCGACCGCGGCATGGCCTACATCCGCAAGATGAAAGACCTGCTTGCTGACCCGGCGCTGGGGCCCAATGCTGCATCAGACCAGCTTGGCAAGGTGATTGCAGATGCGGAAGTTGCGCTGGACACGGATGCATTACTGGCAGCCAGCATGACCAAGGCGGGCAATGTGCTGGTGCCTTCGGTGTTTACCACGGGTGTGCCGCAGGGCAAGCCTGACAACCCGCTTCCCGCTTATGCCCTGAAAAGTGCGGTGGACGAGCAGGGTGGTTTTTCAGTTCCTGCCATTCGCGGCCAGCAGCCGATTGAAGCCATCGGCATAGCGGCCGCAGGCATTGGTCACCTCAACCAGCTGCCCGACGTTGACGGTGCTATCCGGCAAGAGCCCCTGCTGATCAATTACTTTGGCAAAGCTGTGCCGTCCATGAGCTTGTTGGCCGCGGCGAAAAGCCTGAACCTGGGTGCCGGCGACATCAAGCTCAACATGGGTGATTCGGTTCAAATCGGCAAACTGGTCATCAAAACTGACGAGTCGGCCATGATGCTGCCGCAGTTTTACAAGGGCAAGGATGGCAAGCCCGCTTTTGCTGTGGACTCGTTTTATGACGTGGTCTCGGGCAAGATTCCCGCCACCAAATACACCGACAAGATCGTCATCATCGGCGGCACGGCGGTGGGCGTGGGTACGCTGTTTCAAACGCCGGCCGGTCCGGGCCTGTCTGCTGCCGAAACGATGGCACACATCACATCAAGCATCTTGAGTGAGCATTTCATCGTACAACCAACCTGGGGTACCTGGGCCACGCTGGCGGCCATTTTGGTGGTTGCGGCTTATCTGGTGGCGGGTTTGCCCCGTTTGTCTGCCGGCAAGGCCGCAATTGTCACACTGCTCCTTTTTGTGACGCTGCTGGCGGCCGAGTTTGGTTTGCTTTCAGGTGCTGCTAAATGGCTGCAACTGGTTTTTCCAGCATCCCTGCTGGTGATTGGCCATTTGGCACTAACCACCAAACGTTTCTTGATGACCGAGGCTGGCAAGCTCAAATCGGATGAGGAGTCCGCTGAAACGAACCGCATGATGGGCTTGGCGCATCAGGGCCAAGGCCAGCTGGACATGGCGTTTGACCGCTTTCGCCGGGTGCCCTACAGCGACGCGCTGATGGACAACCTGAGCAACCTGGCGCTTGATTTTGAGCGCAAGCGTCAGTTCAACAAAGCACAAGCCGTGTACGAATACATGGCAACCCAAAACAAGGACTTCAAAGGACTTCAGGCCAAACTCAGCCGTGCCAAAAACCTGTCTGAAACAGTGATTTTGGGTGGCAGCGGTGCACACCCCGGCGGCACCATGTTGCTGGACGGTGGTGGTGTTGAAAAACCCATGCTGGGCCGCTACCAGGTTGAAAAAGAACTGGGCAAGGGTGCGATGGGCGTGGTGTACCTGGGTAAAGACCCGAAAATTGGCCGTGTCGTGGCGATTAAAACGATGGCACTCAGCCAGGAATTTGAAGGTGAAGAACTGGACGACGCGCGCGAAAGGTTCTTCCGCGAAGCGGAGACAGCGGGTCGCTTGCAGCATCAAAACATCGTGACGATTTTTGATGCGGGTGAAGAGCACGATCTGGCCTTCATCGCGATGGAATTCCTCAAGGGCAAAGACCTGGCAGATGTGTCCAAAACCGGACAACTGCTGCCCGTTCCCAAAGTCTTGTCGATTGTGGCGCGGGTGGCCGAGGCGCTGGCTTACGCGCACCGCCTGAATGTCGTGCACCGCGACATCAAGCCTGCCAACATCATGTATGACCTCGAGAGCGACAGCGTCAAGGTCACTGACTTCGGCATTGCGAGAATTACCGATTCGAGCAAAACCAAAACCGGACTGGTGCTGGGCACACCGAGCTTTATGTCACCAGAGCAAATTGCGGGCAAAAAAGTCGACGGGCGCTCTGACTTGTACTCCCTCGGCGTCATGCTGTTTCAGATGCTGGCAGGCGTGCTGCCTTTCCGGGGCGATTCGATGGCAGAGCTGATGTACAAAATTGCCAACGAGCCGGCACCAGATATTCGCATCATCCGGCCTGAGCTGTCTGAAAAACTGGCCAATATTGTGGCTTTGTCGATCAGCAAGCGGTCCGAAACCCGCTACCAGGATGGCGACCAGTTTGCGGCAGATTTGCGCGCCGTGATGCAGGCGCCTGGCCTCACAGTCAGTGCGGCCAGCGCAACAGGTCTATCAGCAGCTCCGTCCGCTGCCGTTGTGGCCCATCCGGTGTTTGAGTCAACAGTAGTACAAACGGCTGCGACAGCTGCCCCTGCCACCTACCAGACGACACAAATCCTGGCTTCTGGCGAGACTGGATTTGAAAAAACCATTGTCACTGCTGCTGCGGACATCGCACCTGCTCCAGACCCTTTGAAGTCAGATAACAATCTTTAGGCAAAAATAGAGCCAAAAGTACAATAAAAGCAACAAGCCACACATAAACATGATTTACGAGATATGCACAGATACTGATCCGGGCCTGGCGCGGGAGAACAATGAGGATGCCGTTGCCTTCGAGCCATTGACCGGCCTGTGCATTCTTGCTGACGGGATGGGCGGCTACAACGCAGGTGAAATTGCCAGCGGCATGGCAACCGCATTCATCAAGTCCGAAATGAGTCGCTGGTTGTCGCAGGCTGGCAAAAATGCCAACTCAAAAGAAGTCAAGCGAGCGATGGAAATCTGCGTTCAAAACGCGAACCATTCCATCTTCAATGCGGCCAATTCCAACCCCCAATACAGCGGCATGGGCACCACGCTGGTCGTGGGCGTCTTCCAGGCCGGACGCCTGATGCTTGGCCACATTGGCGACTCCCGCTGCTACCGCTTGAGGGGCGATGTGCTTGAGCAAATCACCAAAGACCATTCCCTGCTGCAGGAACAGATTGATGCGGGGCTCATCACGCCTGAGCAGGCGCTGACGTCGGCCAACAAGAACCTTGTCACCCGGGCGTTGGGCGTTGAAGATGCCGTCTTACTCGATGTGACCGAACATCGCGTCGACGCTGGCGATATTTACGTGATGTGCTCGGATGGCTTGTCTGACATGGTTCGCGACAACGTCATCGCCGATATCATGCTTGGCCATGCTACCCTCGAACAAAAATCCAGACAGCTGATCAGCGCGGCCAATGCCAACGGGGGCCGCGATAACATTTCTGTGGTGTTGGTGCATGCTGTCGAGCCCACGGCCAGGCGCAGTTTTTTATCCAGAATATTGGGAAAGTAGAAAATGGTTGATTTATCAATAACACGCGGGAGCTGGCCATGCCAAAAATGATTGTCTCCATTGATGGGGTTGTCATCAAGGAAGTTCAGTTAACCAAAGACCGTACATCCTTGGGCCGCCGGCCCTATAACGACATCGTTATCGATAACCTGGCAGTTAGCGGCGAACACGCTGTTCTGCAAATGTCTGGCAATGAAGTTCATCTGGAAGACCTCAACAGCACCAACGGAACTTACGTGAACGGCAAAGCCGTTAAAAAGCAGTTGTTGGTAAACAACGACACGGTAGAAATCGGCAAATACAAAATCAAGTACATCAACGAAGTGGCGGATGCCGGGTTCGAGAAAACCATGGTGATCAAATCCGGTTCGGTGGTTCCTTCGGCAGCAGCGCCTGCTGCCCAGGCGGTGGCTTCTGCCGCTGCCCCCGTGACAAACGTCAATGCCGCCATCAAGGTCATGTCGGGTGCTGCGGCGGGTCGTGAAGTGCCGCTTGTGAAGGTCGTGACGACCATTGGCAAGCCCGGCGTTGCAGTAGCCGCGATCACAAAAAGGCCTCATGGCTTCGTCATTGCGCATGTAGAGGGCGCCAGCCGGCCGTCATTGAATGGCGCACCCATCGGCGCTGAGCCCGTTGCCCTGAAGGATGGCGATATGCTGGAACTGGCGGGCACCCAGATGCAATTTGTGCAGCGCTGATACGACGGACAACAGGTTCGAGGTCGCAGCGGTTCCTCCTGATTGACGACTTTCAAGAGGCTCCATGCAACTCCTCTCCCGGCACTGGCCTCGCATAGCCGTCACGCTGATTCCACTCGTGTTTGCCTTGCTTCATGCGAGCGAGGTGTTGCAAATCGGTGTCCTGCAGCGGCTCGATGACATCATTTACGACGCGCGGTTGCGGGCAACAATGCCCGGAACAATAGACGATCGCATCGTCATTGTGGATATTGATGAAAAAAGCCTGGCCGAAATTGGCCGCTGGCCCTGGGGTCGCAACAAGCTTGCCGACCTCATGGAGGAGCTGGTCAACAGGCAAAAAGTAGCGCTGATTGGCTTTGACGTTGTTTTTGCCGAGCCGGATGACAGCTCTGGTTTGAAACGACTCAAACAGCTGGCTCAAAACGAGCTCAAGGACCAGCCCGGGTTTTCTGAAAAACTGGGTCAAATCCAGTCTGGGCTTGACTACGACGCGGTTTTTGCCAAATCCATCGAAAAACAGCCCGTTGTGATGGGCTACTACATGACAAGTGACCGGGACGGAAGGGTCAACGGCGTGCTGCCCCCTCCGGTCATGGACAAGCAGCTGTTGCAGGGGCGACCCATCAAATTCACAAGCTGGAATGGGTACGGCTCGAACATTGAAACGCTGGCAAAGGCTGCC
Source organism: Polaromonas sp. (assembly GCA_031410335.1). GTDB lineage: Bacteria > Pseudomonadota > Gammaproteobacteria > Burkholderiales > Burkholderiaceae_C > Polaromonas. The sequence continues at coordinate 6,036 of JANNYZ010000003.1, forward strand.
CCTGTAGGAGGATTTTTTAACTCCATCACTGAAAGCGACGGCGTGGTGCGCTCCATTCCCCTGATCGCGGAATTCAAAGGTCAGTACTACGAGTCGCTGTCGCTGGCCATGTTTCGCATGCTGGTCGGTTCACCCCGGGTCGAGCCCGGTTTTCCGAAAGAAAAATTCCTGAGCCGAAATTACCAGGGGCTGGAAAGCATTTTGCTCAGACAGGGCGACAAAACCCTGGCGATCCCTGTTGATGGCAGGGTTGCAACGCTGGTGCCTTTTCGGGGCAAGGGCGGTGTTGCAGGGGGCTCGTTTCGTTATATTTCGGCTGCCGACATGCTTGCAAAGCGCATTGCACCTGGCACTCTGAAAGACAAAATCGTTTTGCTGGGCACCACGGCCCCCGGCTTGCTCGACTTGCGCGTGACGCCGGTAGGTGAGACCTATCCTGGGGTTGAAACACACGCGAACGTCATCTCGGGTTTCCTGGACGGCAAAGTTTTTGTCAAACCAGACTACGCGGTGGGTTTTGAAGTCGTCATTCTTGTTTTGTCCGGTTTGACGCTGGCTTTTGCACTGCCTATGCTGAGCGCTCCGAAAGCCGTTGCAGCCAGTGTGGTCATCATCGGTGCGCTGGTCGGGCTCAATTTTTGGTTGTACCTCGGCTATGGTCTGGTGTTGCCGCTGGCCAGTGCACTTGTCATGGCCTTGACCGCCTTTGCCCTGAACATGAGCTATGGCTATTTTGTAGAGAGCAAGTCCAAGCGGGATCTGGCCAATCTGTTTGGAACCTACGTGCCCCCCGAGCTGGTTGACGAAATGGTCAAGGACGCAGGCAGCTACAGTATGAAAGCCACGACCAAAGAGCTGACGGTCATGTTTTGTGACATGCGCGGCTTCACGCAAATGAGCGAAACGATGGAGCCGACCCAGCTTCAGGCCTTGCTGAACACTGTCTTCAGCCGGTTGACCGACCAGATTCGTGGCAACCGCGGCACTATTGACAAATACATGGGGGACTGCGTGATGGCTTTCTGGGGCGCGCCCGTAGATACCCCTGAGCACGCCAGCCTGGCGGTCAAAACCGCGCTGGAGATGGCCAATGCCATCCGCAATCTCAACGAAGAGCACCGCGCCAACGGCATCCCGGAAATTGGTATCGGCATTGGCCTGAACACCGGCACCATGTGCGTAGGCGACATGGGATCGGACATCCGGCGCAGCTACACGGTGATTGGTGATTCTGTGAACTTGGGGTCGCGGCTTGAGGGCTTGTCAAAAACCTACGGCGTGGATATTGTGGTGAGTGAATCCACACGCAAGCTGGCCCATGACTTTGCATGGCAAGAGCTGGACAAGGTCCGCGTCAAGGGCAAAGACAATGCCGTGGCTATTTTTTGGCCCGTAGCGCCTGAAGGCCGGCTTGATGCCGACAAACTCGCGGAGCTGAAAACATGGGCTTTAGCGCTGAAGGCTTACAGAATGCAGGATTGGGACCAATGCGAGGTTCAATTGCTCAATTTGCAGCGCCTGAATGCCAAAAAATACCTTTACCAGCTGTACACAGAACGTGTAGCCTCTATGCGTCAGCTGCCATTTGACCCGGAATGGGACGGCGCTACCAATTTTCAAACCAAATAAAATCCATGGTGTTTTGCAACAAAAGTGATAAGGGCTTGCACAGGCTATGAAAGTCAGGGTCCTTGGCTGCTCCGGCGCGATTGCGAAAGACTGCCGAACCACGTCTTTTTTAATCGATCACGACGTGTTGGTCGATGCGGGAACCGGCGTCGGTGACCTGACGCTCCACGAAATGGCGCAGATCGACCATGTATTTCTAACGCACTCGCACCTTGATCACGTGGCCGCCTTGCCCTTGATGATCGACGCGATTGCTTCAAGCCGCACTACGCCTGTTCAAATTCATGCCTTGCAGGGCACGATTGATGCGCTGAAGGCCCATATCTTCAACAACACCATATGGCCCGACTTTTCCAGAATTCCGACTGCCGAAGCACCCTTCATCAGTTTTCACGCTCTGGGTATTGGGCAAACGCTGCAAATTGCCAACAAGCAGTTTGAGGTTCTACCCGCTGTACACACTGTGCCTGCGGTGGGTTATGCTGTCTCGGCAGGCCAAGGGTGCTGGGTATTTACCGGCGATACCGAAAGAAACCCGGCGCTATGGGCACGCATCAACCAGCTTGATGTTGCCATGCTGGTGATCGAGACGGCTTTCAGCAACCGGGAAAAAGATCTCGCCAAGCGAAGCCTTCATTTGTCGCCTTATGTTCTGGCCACCGAACTGGACTATATTGACCCACGCAAGAAGTATCCAATTTATATTACGCACACAAAGCCCGCGGAGACCGATTTGATCATGGCTGAAATACAGCGGTTCGACCAAACTTTGCCAATGGGTGGCAACGTGATTCATGATATTCGCTGGTTAAGGGCTGGGCAGGTGTTCGATTTATGAACAGTCCCGCCGACCATATGCCAAGTCTTCCAACTCAGACCGAGTCGAGCCCAGACCCGGAAAACGAGTTTTTCAATTCCCAGCAATTGCCGCCGCAGGAGCGCGGCGTGACTTTTGAAGCGCTGTACTTCAGGCAGCTTCAGCTGGTGACCAACCGGATTCACGAGACTGAAAATGTAGACCAGCTCATGCTCGAGGTCAGCAATGACATCTGCAGGCTTTTCAATGCCGACCGCCTCACCCTCTACGCCATCAATGACGATCGGACAGCCATTATCTCGAAGGTCAAAACCGGCCTGAACAGCACGCAGGATCTCAAGCTGCCCATTAGCGCGCAAAGTATTGCCGGCTACGTGGCCATGTCGCGGCAAATGGTCAATATTGCCGATGTGTATGACATTGGTGCGCTTAAAAAAATACATCCTTCCTTAAGTTTCCTGCAGGCGGTGGACAAGCGGTCTGGCTATCGCACCAAGCAGATGCTGGTCGCGCCCGTCGTGGATGGCGACAAACTGTACGGTGTACTTCAGGTCATCAACAATCGTAGCAACCAGACATTCACCAAGCTGGAGGAAGACGGCGCGCAGCAGATCTGCAAAACGCTGGCAATTGCCATTCGCCAGCGCCAGCAAAAAGAAGGTGATTTGCAAAGGCGTAAAGCGACCAAGTTCGATGGCCTGATTGCTGACGGGGTTTTGACGCAGGAAGAGCTGTCAACCTGCATTCAAAAGGCACGCGAAAAATCAGAGACCGTTGAGCATTTGCTGATGGCCGACCACCACATCCGGCCGGCTCAAATTGGCCCATCGCTGGCCAAGTTTTTTGGCGTAACTTACGAACCCTTCAATAGCGGACGGATTCGCTCAGAGATGCTCCATGGCCTGCTGAAACGTGAATTTGTTGTTGAGCAGGGCTGGATACCGCTTGAAGAAACGTCAGACGGCTTGGTGATCATGTGTGTTGACCCTGAGGCGGTCAGAGGCTCGCGTGTTGTGCCGCAGGTTTTCCCCCGTACCAGCAAATTTTCATATGCCGTTACCACGCAAACCGAGTTTGAAGAAACACTTGGGCAGCTTTTTGGTGCGGGAAATGAGGGCGGCTCGATTGACCAGTTGCTGGCGGACATGGACTCCCCCCTCGAGAACGATGCACACGATGATTCATCACTTGAGTCAGCCGCTGCGGACAACGAACTGGTCAAGTTTGTTAACAAAGTCATCATTGACGCCTACACCCAGAAGGTCTCAGACATTCACATCGAGCCCATGCCCGGCAAGGCCAAAACCGGCATTCGCTTCAGGATTGACGGAACGCTGCAGCCCTACATTGAAGTACCTGCGCAATTCCGCCAGGCCATGGTGACGCGCTTGAAAATCATGTGCGACCTGGACATTTCTGAAAAACGCAAACCGCAAGACGGCAAGATCAAGTTCAAAAAATATGGCCCCCTCGACATCGAGCTGCGCGTAGCCACCATTCCCTCTTCGGGTGGTGTTGAGGACGTGGTTATGCGTATCCTGGCGGCAGGTGAGCCTATTCCGCTTGAGAAACTTGGTTTGACCAAGCACAACAAAGAGCGGCTTGAAAAAACGGTCAGCAAGCCGTACGGACTTTTCTACGTTTGTGGCCCTACGGGTTCGGGTAAAACCACCACTCTGCATTCCATCCTGAAGTTTCTAAACACGCCAGACACCAAAATCTGGACAGCCGAAGACCCGGTCGAGATCACGCAAAAAGGTCTGCGCCAGGTACAAATCAACAAAAAAGCTGGTATTGACTTTGCGCTCGTCATGCGCGCCTTCTTGCGGGCCGACCCAGACATCATCATGGTGGGTGAGTCGCGCGACAAGGAAACAGTTTCCATGGGTGTGGAGGCGTCTTTGACGGGACACATGGTGTTTTCAACCCTGCACACCAACTCGGCACCAGAGTCCATCACCCGGCTGCTTGACATGGGCATGGACCCGTTCAACTTTGCCGATGCGCTGCTTGGCATCTTGGCGCAGCGCTTGGCCAAAAAACTGTGTGACTGCCGCGAGGAATATTTGCCCGAGGCAGATGAAGTCAAAGCGTTTTTGACAGAGTACGCCGAGGAGCTGCGTCACACCCCGCCATGGAAGGCCGACTACGCCGGCGAAGCCAAAAAACTGTACGACAGCTGGTTAACCCTGTATGGCGACGGCAACAAGCTCAAAATGTACCGGGCGGTGGGCTGCGACAAATGCAACAAGACGGGCTACAAGGGCCGAATCGGCCTGCACGAGTTGATGATCGCCGACGACGCAGCCAAAAAACTCATTCAGGAGCGCGCCAGAGTGGCCGAGCTGTTCTCGTCAGCCGTCAACAGCGGCATGCGTACCTTGAAGATGGACGGCATGGAGAAAGTCCTGATGGGTATGACCGACCTCAAAATGGTTCGGTCAGTTTGTATCAAGTGACGAAAATGTCATGTAATTTCGCGGAGCCAGCAATAAGTGTCAATGCCGGCTGTATTTTTGATGAATATGTCACTGATTTGAGTCGCTACTTGCCTGGCACGCAAACTGCTGTACATCAACGTTAATTTTTTTCAACCAAGGAGTTTTTATGCAAATCAAGCGTTCTATTCAAAAGGGTTTCACCCTGATCGAGCTGATGATCGTTGTGGCGATTATTGGTATTTTGGCTGCGGTGGCTCTGCCTGCTTATCAAGATTACACAGTTCGCGCGAAGGTTTCTGAGGTGGTTTTGGCCGCTTCAGCCTGCCGTACATCGATCACTGAAGCTTACACCTCGGGCAGTTCGTTACCTACTGCTGCCAACGGCTACGGCTGTGAACAGACTGTGGCAGCGTCAGGCACCAAGTATGCCGCAACGGTAACAACGACTGCAGGTGGAGTCGTCACTGTGTTGGCACGAGGACTGGGCGGAGCCACAGCTGCAACCGATGTTATAACTCTGCAACCATGCGCTTCGACCACAATCACAAGTCCAGGCTGGGGTTCAGGGACATGCACAGGTCCAGCGATGGGCGCAACTGTTCAGTCTTGGATTTGTGGTGGCTCCGGTACTACCCTCATAGCTAAGTATCTGCCATCGACCTGCCGCGGCACTTAACCGAATTTCGGGTTCATGCTGAACTCTACAGCGCCCCGCAAGGGGCGCTTTTCATTGGGCTTTCCATTTTACGTGATGGGCTCACTTTTTTATATGGCGAGCTGGCTGGCACCTAACCACTATCCTCCGTGGGTCGGGTTCCATAACGAGGCTGCTATGTTTGCAGCTTTGATGTTGTTCGTTGCAGGCTCCATGACAGACTCAAACTCAATGAAATTGCCTGCCTCCACGTTGGCTTTTTTCACAGCCCTGATTGCCCTTATCTGGCTGCAATGGGGGTGGGGGCTGATCACTTACAGCGGCGACGCGCTCGTAAGCAGCCTCTTTCTTGCGGGCGCAGGCTTTGCCTGGTACCTAGGCGCTCAAACCTCACTTGTCTCCAAGGAGCCGATTAAGGTATTGATTTTCGCCGCCACGCTTACGGTCGTCGCAGCTTGCGCTTCAAGCTTCATCGCGATTTTGCAGTGGTTGAACCAAGACGAAGGCATGTGGTTCTTTGTCGCTGAACGCGGTCTCAATCGTCCCTATGCCAATCTGGCCCAGCCCAACCTATTGGCGACACTACTGGTTATGGGGGTTGTGTTTGCTTACCTCCTATATCTGTGTCGACGAATTCGGATCTGGCTATTGATAGTCATTACGGTAAGCCTGTCATTTGGCTTAATCACGACAGAGTCGCGCGCCGGACTGTTAAGTGCGTTCTGCCTCGGGATCTTTTTTCTAGTGCGCGCGAGACCCGAGTGGCGTCTCGGCGAATGGCGCATTGTGGCTACTTGGTGGGGTTTGCTGCTTCTACTTGCAAGCGTTTGGAGTCCCCTAAATGAATTATTGGCATTGCAATCGACACGGCAAATAGATTTAGCGGCGAGCAATGGCAGGCTGGAGATATGGAGGCAGGTGATCGCCGGTATTTCTGAAGCGCCTTGGTTTGGATACGGTTGGCGTCAAACCGTCATCGCGCAAAGCGTCGGTGTTGACGTGTTTCCAGGGGAGTTGCCAACGGACTACGCTCACAATGTAGCGCTGGACGTACTGGCCTGGGTGGGGTTACCACTAGGGATTTCATTGCTTTTGTTTGGTGCTTGGTGGATTCTGCGAACAATCAGGAACCTAAAGAACCCCATAGACTTTGTGCTCTTTGCCGTGACCATACCGTTTCTAGTGCATAGCATGGTGGAATTTCCGTTTGCATTTGCTTACTTTCTCTTTCCAATTGCCGGGATTTTCGGCTTCCTGCATGCCCGGCAAATGCCCATGCTATTTCGCGTCACGGAGGTAGCGTCCACGGCTAAAAAATTAGTTCCAATCGCTGGATTGGTTGGCTTTGCAGTGATCTGCGGATTGGTGGCGCGTGAATATTTCGCAGCTGAAGAAGACTTTCGCGTCATGAGATTTGAGATGCGTAAGGTCGGGGCAAGACCTATCAACCATCAGGTTCCGCAGCTGGTCTTGCTGACGCAACTAGACGACTTATTGAAAATGGGCCGCTTGCGTCCTACCCGCAGCATGCCAACAATCGAAATTGAGCATTTACGCAAAGCAAGTTCTAGTAGGCATTGGGGCGCACTTAGTATTAAGTACGTGATTGCCCTTGGTCTGAATGGGCAAACTGATGAGGCGACGAGGCAACTTCGCAACATCAAAAATTTATATGGGGAAGACTTTTATCGCGCCGCTGCTGACGAGCTTCGGAAGCTGCGCGACGAAAAATATCCTGAATTGGCACGGGTGAGAATTGACTAAGAAATGAATTGAGACAACGAGCGTTAATTTAAGTTACCTACCGAAACCTGTTGCGCTCACCTGAACTTGTAAGCTCTTGCATTAAGGGGGTTTTGCATTTCCCGAAAGTCAGCGTTACAAAGCAACTGTGCATGCAAGCTTACACTTTTTTCTTTTTGGTCAGCCTTGTTACGGCCGCTTGGCTCAACCCCTTCGCCCCAGGGCCATCGCCGTCCGTTTTACCTTTGTTATTTGCGTGGTTTTGTGGCGTGGCGTTATCGGCTTGGGTGTTGCTGCAACCGGCCATCGGCAAACGCTTGGCCTTCATTGCCTCATGGTCGTGGGTGATGGCTGGGCTGATCAGCAGTGGTATCAGCTTGCTTCAATATTTTGGCGCTGCGTCTGACTTCAATCCATGGATCAACGCGACCCGGTATGGTGAGGCCTTTGCCAATTTGCGCCAGCGCAACCAGTTTGCGACCCTGACCAATATGGCCCTGGCTGGTTTGGTTTGGCTCGCGCTTCAGCGCCACTCGGTTGGCCGCCTGCAAGACAAACCTGAAACAATGCTGGGGCCGCTGCTGATGGCCACTTGTCTCCTTGCGATGGGCAATGCCATCTCCTCATCAAGAACTGGCTTGTTTGAGCTTTTGCTGCTGTGCGCTTTGTTGATCCTTTGGGGTCGGTGGCGGCAACCGGTCGTGCGGCAGATGCTTGTTGCTGGGGCAAGTGTGTATGCCGTTGCTGTATTCGCCATGCCTTATCTGGCCGGGCTGGATATGTCCCAATACGGCCTGGCTGCCCGCCTGGGCCATGATGGGGCTTGCGGCAGCCGCCTGCTGCTGTGGTCCAACGTGCTTCATTTGATCGCACAAAAGCCCTGGCTGGGTTGGGGCTGGGGCGAACTGGACTATGCCCACTTCATAACTTTGTACAACGGGCCCCGTTTTTGCGACATTCTGGACAACGCGCACAACCTGCCGCTGCACCTGGCGGTTGAGCTGGGTGTTCCGTTTGCGCTGCTGGTTTGTGGTGGTTTCGTCTGGTGGGTGATCCGTCAAAAGCCTTGGGCCGAGGCTAATGCCACGCGGCAGATGGCTTGGGCTGTCATCTCGGTGATCTTGCTGCACAGCACGCTGGAATACCCGCTGTGGTACGGGCCATTTCAAATCGGTTTCGCGGCTTGCCTGTGGCTGTTGTGGCGTCAAAAGCTGCTTGAAGCGACCGAAAAAAGCGTAGATTCAGCATCCAATCGGCCTGGATCCCTTATCTCATATGCGCAAGCAGCTACGTTAGTAATAGCATTCGCCATCCTCGCATTTGTCACTTACGCGGCCTGGGACTATCGCCGCGTCAGCCAGATCTACCTGCAGCCGGAGGCGCGCGATGCCAGCTACCGTGACAACACGCTGGTCAAAATCCGCAGCTCTTGGCTGTTTGTCGACCAGGTGCAGTTTGCGGAACTGATGATTACGCCGCTGACCTCGGGCAATGCTGCCTGGACGTTTCACACGGCTGCTGCGCTACTGCATTATTCGCCAGAGCCAAGAGTAATTGAAAAACTCATTGAGAGCGCCGTCATGCTGGGCCGTGATGACGAGGCGATGGCGTATTTGGCCCGCTACCGGGTTGCTTTTCCCGTAGAGCATGCTCTATGGGCCAAGGCAAACGCCGGGTCAAATTAAGGGTTCACAAAACTGCCCGACTTGCCGCCGTGCTTTTCAAGGACCCGCACGTCGGTGATCGTCATGCCCCGGTCAATCGCCTTGCACATATCGTAAATCGTCAGCAGGGCAATTTGTGCAGCCGTCAGGGCTTCCATCTCGACCCCGGTAGGACCAACGGTTTCAACGGTTGCGTTGCAAATGACGCTATGGCTGGCGCTATCGGTTGTGAAGTCAACCGCCACCCGCGTCAATGCCAACGGATGGCACAAGGGAATCAAATCGCTGGTTTTTTTAGCAGCCATGATACCGGCGACGCGCGCAATGCCCAATACGTCGCCTTTTTTGGCGTTGCCTGCCAAAATAATGGCCAGTGTGGCCGGATTCATCACAATGCGGCCCTGGGCAAGAGCTATTCTGTGGGTGGCGGCCTTGGCGCTGACGTCCACCATATGGGCCTGCCCTTGGGAATCAAAATGGGTGAGTGTTGAATCTGCTGTCATGCTGTTACAAAACCTTTACATCTAACCGTCATCATATGAGCATGTTGAACAATCCCACTTTTTGGCGTGGCCGCTTGAAGGCCGCTGGCATCCATCTGGCCATCAGTTTGACTCTCGCTACGCTGGCAGCCCTGCTGGTATTTTTTATCTGGTACCCGTATCCGTACCGTGAGATATCAGGTGGGCGTGAGTTGTTTTTAATCGTCGTCGCTGTCGATGTGGTGATGGGCCCACTCATGACCCTTGCGGTGTTTAATCCGAACAAGCCCCGCAAGGAACTGCGGCGCGACCTGACGGTGATTGGCGTTTTGCAATTGGCGGCACTGGGTTATGGTTTGTGGACAGTAGCAGTTGCTCGTCCGGTTCATTTGGTGTTTGAGATTGATCGTTTTCGCGTTGTACACGCCATTGACATTGAGCCTGTCTTGCTTAAACGCGCTGCACCCGCCTTGCAGGAATTGCCTTTGATGGGGCCAACGCTATTGTCAATTCGTGATTTCAAAGACAGCAAAGAAAATTACGATATCACCATGGCCGCTCTGCAGGGCCTGCAATTGGGCGCGCGGCCAGACCTGTGGCAGAGTTATGAGAAAGGCAAAGACAAAATCACATCTGTTGCCAAACCTTTGGCCGAGCTGAAAAAGCGCTTTCCAGCCCGCGCCAGCGAGTTTGACCTGGCGCTCAAGTCAGCGCCCGCAGGCGCACCCATTGGTTACATACCGCTGGTCGGCCGCAACACGTTCTGGACTGTGCTCATCAATACCCAAACCGCAGAGGTACTTGCGTTTGTTCCCCTTGACCCGTATTAAAACGATAGCCCTTGCTGCGCTGCTGGTGATGTGCTCCAGTCAGGTAACGCTGCAAGCCCAATCTCCATCGCGGCCTTCAGGGTCGCTGCCCTCGCTGGGCGACAACTCTGAACTGGCTGCTGCCGCCGAGCGCCGGATTGGCGACCGCATTGCTGCGAGCATTTATCGTGACCCCGACTACATCGATGACGCGGTGCTCATGGACTATCTGCAAACCATCTGGCAGCCGCTGATGGCGGCTGCGCGGGCGCGTGGCGAATTGAATGCCGAGCTGGACGAGCGCTTTGCCTGGGAGCTGTTTTTGATTCGTGACCGTAGCGTCAACGCCTTTGCCCTGCCGGGCGGTTTTCTGGGCGTGCATCTGGGTCTGATCGGGGCTGTCAGCAGCCGGGACGAGCTGGCCGCTGTGCTGGGCCATGAGCTGAGCCACGTGACGCAGCGGCATATCTCGCGCCTCATCACGCAGCAGTCGCGCACCACGCCGTGGTTGATCGGAGCCATGATTCTGGGCGCGCTGGCTGCCAGCAAAAGCCCGCAGGCAGCCAGTGCCGCCATGGTGGGCGGGCAAGCGGTGGCGGCGCAAAGCCAGCTTAATTTTTCACGCGACATGGAGCGTGAGGCCGACCGGATTGGATTTAACGTCATGCTCGATGCGGGTTTTGAAGCGCGCGGTGCCGCTGGGATGTTTGAAAAGCTGCAGCAGGCATCGCGCCTGAACGACAACGGCGCGTTCCCCTACTTGCGTTCTCATCCGCTCAATACACAGCGTATCGCCGAGGTGCAGGCGCGGTTGCAACTTGTGTCCACAGAGGCGCCACCTGCCAACCCAGCCGCACAGCTGGCCGCAGGTAACGCACGCACGCTGCACGGCATGATGGCGGCGCGCGCCAAGGTGCTGGCTGACCCGGGTGTGGATGTTCTGCGCGCCTTGCTGGCAGACGCACAGCGTACCAGCGGTCAGGGCGCCAACAATGCAGGGGCTCTGTATGCTGGGGCCTTGGCGGCTGCCAAACAGCGCGACTTTGCCGAAGCCCAGGCGCTGGCTGAAAAGGTCATCGCAACAACCCAGGGTGACCCGCAGGCGCAGTCACAGGCCGTGCTGTTGCAAATAGAAGTAGATCTGCTTTCTGGCCGCGTGCCGCCCAGCTTCAGTGCCATCGACATCAGCAAAACCAGGGTTCGCGCAGAGCTGCTGACGCAGTCCCGGGCCCTGTTGGCGTCTGGCAGACCGCAAGATGTATCAGGCAGGCTGTCGACGTGGGTGACGGAGCATCCCAAAGACAGTGGCGCGTGGCAACTGCTGGCCGTGGCGTACGGCAATCAAGGCCAGACGGTGAGGGCCATTCGCGCCGATGCCGAAAGCCATGCTGCCAGACTGGACTACCCGGCCGCGTTGGACCGCCTGAAGGCCGCGCAAAACATCATGCGCAGCAACCCCGGCAGTGCAGACTTCATGGAGAGTTCGATCATCGACACCCGCGCTCGGCAGGTGGACTCACTTATGAAAGAACAAGCGCTCCAGGACAAACTCGATCGCTAGTTGCAGCACCGAGTAAATCAGCGAGCCGATCAGTGCGGCACCAAAACCGCTGACATTCAGGCCGCTGACCAAGCTGGCCGCAGCCCAGAACATCAGCGCATTGATAACAAACAAGAACAGGCCCAGCGTTACCAGCGTGACGGGCAGCGTCAGCAGTACCAAGAGCGGCCGTACCACGATGTTGAGCGCGCCCAGCACCGCCGCCGCGATCAGCGCCCCGGTAAAACTGGTGACAACCACACCCGAATAAAGGTAGGCTACCGCCAGCAGGGCGGCAGCACTGCAAAGCCATTTGAGGACGAATTTCATGGCTCCGAGAATACCACCGCCGGCTGGCGGAAGCTGTCAGTCAAAGCCTGCCAGCATGCCAGCGCCTGCCAGCGCCGTGGCGTAGCCTGTCATCTGGTGGCGTTCCTGTTTCTGGCCTGCGGTGACCGGTTGCATCTCATGGCCCAGCTTGGGCCGGCGCGCGTCCAGCACACGGCTGTTGCCGTATTGCTGCGTAAATGATTGGGTCAGGTCGCACAGGCTTTGCCGCGACGGTGCCAGATGCGTGATGACCTCGTCACCTGCTCTGCCGGGCTGCTGCAGTTCAGGCAACACTTGGGCGAACACCTTGTCTGCCCATGCCGATTGCCAGCCGTGGCGCGCGCTCTGCGTCACCCATTTGCTGATGCGGCGGGTGATGCGCGGCGCGCAGCCCACCAGCACCCAGCGTGTGGGCGTGTTGTTTGTCGCGGGCAACATGGGCTGCAGCATCTGTACCGCGTAGTCCGCGTCGTCGATAAAAACAATGATGGTTTCCATAAAGTTCTCCTGGTTTACTGGTTAGACATTCAAAACACCGTTAAAAGCTCACTCGAAAAAATGCGTAAGTACTAGTGATTCGCCGAATGATCAGTTTTGCCGCCGCGCCGGGCTGCCCATAGGCCGGCGCCCAGCACGCCGCAGATGGCCAGCGCGTAGGTGCCCCATTCGGCAATGGTTTGAAGGGTCTTTTGCGAGGGCTGGCTGTCTGGCCCGCCGAAGATGGGGTCGAGCAACTGTTCGCTGACAATCATCTTGGCAGCGGTAAAGGCCAACACCGCCGAGCCGATTTGAATGATGACGGGAAAGCGCTCCACGAGCTTGAGCACCAGGGTGCTGCCAAACACCACAATCGGCACACTGATCAGCAGACCAATCACCACCAGGTCAAACGAGCCATGGGCAGCTCCTGCCACGCCCAGTACGTTGTCGATGCCCATCAGCGCATCAGCCACCACAATGGTCTTCATCGCGCCCCAGAAGGTGCTGGCCACTGGGCCGTCGTGCTCTTTGCCGCCCTGGTCAGCCAGCAGCTTGTAGGCTATCCACAGAAGTCCCAGGCCGCCAACCAGCATCAGTCCCGGTATTTTTAAAAGCCAGACCACGCCGACCGTCATGACCGAGCGCACGACAATGGCGCCGACCGTGCCCCAGGCAATGGCTTTTTTCTGCAAATGGGGCGGCAGGTTGCGTGCGGCCAGCGCGATCACAATCGCGTTGTCGCCAGCCAGCACCAGATCAATCAAAATGATAGCCAGCAGCGCCGACCACCACGGGGAAGAAAACAACTCCATGACAAACTCCGTTCAGATTTCAAATGAACTGAACAGGAATTTGTGGAAAGTGGGGCACACCCCAGTGTGGCTGTGCAAACGCTTCGACAAATGCCTGTTCAGGCTTTTCATCGAAGGTCTGGCTCGACAGGCAGTGTCGCTGCATGTCCAGCAAGCCGGAAGCGGTGATGAAACGGCTTCGTAATGACGACTTGCTGTAGCGTGTTTGCCGGCGGGTCTGTTGTAAAAGTAATCCGGCAAAACGAGGGAGTTACTCCCCTTCTTGGACGTATTAAAAGCCATAAACCGGGTTTTTGCAAGTCGGGGTTATTGAGGGGGTGGCCGATAATCAATAAAAGCCCGCGGCTTGACACCACACCTACTACTCCGTTCTTTCTTCGCCCCCACCCGTTTCATGCTTGCCATCCACATCACCGACATTGAGGCGGCCATCAATTACTGGCGCGAAAAATCGCCGTCGCCCGACGGCATCACGCTGGCCCCCGAGCTGCGGGCGCTGGCTGAGGTGTATGCACTGATGGTGTTTTACCGCGAAGAAGAGGTTGGCGTGGAAGGGTTTCCGCCCAAGGCCATGGCGGCCTGGCAGGCCTGGTACGACACGACCACAGACACCCCCTGCATCGCCATTTGCTCGACCAGCCAGGGCGACGAGATGTGCAAAGGCTGTGGCCGCACTTTTGAAGAAGTGCAAAACTGGCCTGCCATGCCCGCCGCCGCCAAGCGCAGCACCTGGCGCCGCATCACGCGGGAAGGCACGTCGTGGCGTTTTGGCCGTTACGCCGACAGGGCGGTTGAAAAACGCTGAAAATGGCGATCAGACGTAATTTCAGGCGTTTTAAAGTGCTGAATTGGCTTTTTAACCAATGAATACGTGCGCGAGCAGCTCCTAAATGCATAGCATTTTTCTTCGTCCATCCAAGCCACCCAGTGAGGTAACGCCATGGTTTTAACAAAACGCGCCGTGCTGGCACTGTTGGCTTTTGCCGCAACCAGCCTGGCCATCGCCCAAAAAACAGCGCCCCGTTACCAGTCAGCCCCAGCCTCCAGGGACGGCATCGGCAAGGTTTACATGGGCCGAGAGATTGCCGGCGTGATGGGCTGGCAGGGCGCGAGTTGGCTGGAGCGCGAGGAGCGCCAGCAGGAAGAGCGCGGCGACTTGCTGCTGCGTGAGCTGGCCCTCAAGCCCGGCATGGTGGTGGCCGACATTGGCGCAGGCACCGGCTACTACGCGCGGCGCATGGCCCCGCTGGTGACTTCAAGTGGTGTGGTGTACGCGACAGACGTGCAACCCGAGATGATGCAGATGCTGGCCGACAGCGCTAAAAAAGCAGGATTGACCAATATCAAGCCCATTCTTGGCGGCTTGCAAAGCGTGAACTTGCCCGACAACAGCATTGATCTGGCCATCATGGTGGACGTGTACCACGAGCTCGAGTTTCCGTTTGAGGTGATGGAAAGCCTGGTACGCGCCTTAAAGCCCGGCGGCCGTATCGCCTATGTTGAATACCGGGCCGAAGACCCGAGGGTGCCCATCAAGGCGCTGCACAAAATGAGCGAAGCCCAAATCCGCAGGGAAGCCGCCGCGCACGCCCTGGTGTGGGATCGCACCGCCAGCACATTGCCGTGGCAGCACGTGGTGATTTTCAGGAAAAAGTAGCCAGTCTCGAAGCCTGAGATTGCTATGTATTCAGGAGCTGCTCGCGCATGTATCTATTGGTCTTGAGGCTAATTTGACACCTCAAAATGCCCCAAACCAGCTCAAAATGAACCGCTGGAACCTAAAACCCGGTTGATTTGAGCCTCATCCAGCGCTGCAAAGCTGGCGTTGTGTCTGCCAGTCAGCGGTCCACCGCCGGGAATGACCTGGCCCGAATCGTCATAACCAATCGCCTTGAACTTCCACACGCCGCCAATCAGCTTGAGGTTGCCAACGTGCAGACCAGCCCTGGTGTGGACTTGGCAGATGCCAGCGCTGACGGAGTGAAGCTGGAACTGGTTCACGCCGTCAGTGCACAACTGTGCAGATTACTTGGCGACGACGCGAACCATCTCCAGGCACTTGTTCGAGTAGCCCCACTCGTTGTCATACCAGGCGACGATTTTGACGAAGGTGCTGTCGAGTGCAATCGATGCGTCGGCATCAAAAATTGAGGTGCGGGTGTCGCCCCTAAAGTCAGTGGCCACCACTTTGTCTTCGGTGTAGCCCAGGATGCCCTTGAGTGCGCCCTGGCTTTGTGCCTTCATCTCGGCGCAAATCTCGGCCATCGTGGCGGCGCTGTTCAGCTCGCAGGTCAGGTCAACCACCGACACGTCTGACGTTGGCACGCGGAAAGACATGCCGGTCAGCTTTTTGTTCAGCTCGGGAATCACAACGCCCACAGCTTTGGCAGCACCAGTGCTTGATGGAATGATGTTTTCCAGGATGCCGCGACCGCCGCGCCAGTCTTTGTTGCTCGGGCCGTCCACTGTTTTTTGAGTGGCGGTGGCGGCATGTACCGTCGTCATCAGGCCGCGCTTGATGCCCCATTTGTCATTCAGTACCTTGGCCACCGGGGCCAGGCAGTTGGTGGTGCATGACGCGTTGGAAATGATGGCTTGGTCAGCGTAGGTTTTGTCGTTCACGCCGTAAACGAACATCGGCGTGTCGTCTTTGGACGGGGCCGAAATGATGACTTTTTTGGCACCAGCGGCGATGTGCTTGTCAGCACCTGCTTTGTCCAGAAAAAGGCCCGTGCATTCCAGCACCACATCAGCGCCGACTTCATTCCACTTCAGGGCGGCCGGGTCGCGCTCTTGCGTCAAGCGGATTTTTTTGCCGTTGACGATCAGCGTGTTGCCTTCAACCGATACCTCGCCCTTGAAGCGGCCATGCACCGAGTCGTATTGCAGCATGTAGGCCAGGTAGTCAGGCTCCAGCAGGTCGTTGATGCCAACGATTTCAATGTCTGAAAAGTTTTGCACTGCCGAGCGGAGCACGTTGCGACCGATACGACCAAAACCATTGATGCCTACTTTGATTGCCATGATGTCTCTTCTATTGAGGTTAAAAATAAAGATGAATTGAATTACTTCTTGAGTACTTTGCGCACTGTGTTCGCCACGTTCTCAGGTGTAAACCCGAAGTGCTTGAACAGCACCGGTGCAGGCGCTGACTCACCGTAGGTGTCGATGCCGACCACCGCTGCGCAGCCGTACTTCCACCAGCCGTCCGTCACGCCCATCTCCACCGCGATGCGGGGGATGCCTTCAGGCAATACTTCTGATTTGTAGGCGGTCTTTTGCTTGTCAAAGGTGGTGTTGCTGGGCATGGAGACCACGCGCACGGCGATTTTGAAAGTCGCCAGCAGCTCTTGTGCTTTCAATGCCAGTTGCACTTCAGAGCCGGTGGCGATGATGACGGCCTGGGCCTTTTTGTTCAAGCCGACTTCGCTTGGTTCAGACAACACATACGCGCCTTTGCTGATCTGGCCCAGGTCGTCCTTGGGGGCGTAGGGCAGGTTTTGGCGGCTGAGCAACAGCGCGGTAGGCTTGGTTTTGTTTTGCAGGGCCACAGCCCAGGCCACGGCGGTTTCAGCCGTGTCGCCCGGGCGCCAAACATCCAGATTCGGAATCAAACGCAGACTGGCGGCGTGTTCAATCGACTGATGGGTCGGGCCGTCTTCGCCCAGGCCAATGCTGTCGTGGGTAAACACATGAATCACGCGCAGCTTCATCAGCGCGGCCATGCGAATGGCGTTGCGGCTGTAATCGCTGAACGTCAGGAACGTGCCGCCATAAGGAATGTAGCCGCCGTGCAGCGCCACACCGTTCATGATGGCGGCCATGCCGAACTCACGCACGCCGTAGTTGATGTGGCGGCCACCAGCGCTCACGCCCTCGGCATTCGCCGTCAGCACGACTTCGCCATTCATGTCAAAGCGCAGGTTGGGGGTTGACTTGGTGTTGGTCAGGTTAGAGCCTGTCAAATCTGCCGAGCCGCCCAGCATATCGGGCAGGCCGGCAGTGAAGGCTTCCAGCGCGATCTGTGACGCCTTGCGTGACGCCACCGTTTCAGCCTTGGTGTGCGCCGCCAGAATCGTGTCGACGGCCAACTGGTCAAAGTGCTTGGGCAAGTCGCCCTTCATGCGGCGGGTGAGTTCCAGCGCGAGCTCTGGGTACGCTGCTTTGTACGCGGCAAATTTGGCGTCCCATGCGGCTTCAAGCACCAGGCCCTTGGCTTTGGCGTCCCAGGCGTGGCGTGCTTCGTCCGGTATTTCAAACGGCGCATGTGGCCAGTTCAGGGCTTCGCGCGTCAGCTTGATCTCTTCCGCGCCCAGCGGCTCGCCGTGCGCCTTGGCGGTGTTGGCGCGGTTGGGGCTGCCTTTGCCGATGTGGGTTTTGCAAACGATCAGCGTCGGTTTGTTGTCGGTGCTGCTTTTGGCGGTGGCGATGGCAGCGGACACGGCGGCCGCATCGTGACCGTCAATGGGGCCCATCACGTTCCAGCCGTAGGCCGCAAAGCGCAGCGGTGTGTTGTCGATAAACCAGGGCGCCACCTGGCCGTCAATTGAAATGCCGTTGTCGTCATACAGCGCGACCAGCTTGCCCAGGCGCCAGGCACCTGCCAGCGCGGCGGCTTCGTGGCTGATGCCTTCCATGAGGCAGCCGTCACCCATGAAGACATAGGTGTGGTGGTCCACCACGGTATGGCCTTCACGGTTGAACTCTTTGGCCAGCAGCTTTTCAGCCAGTGCCATGCCGACAGCATTGGTCAGGCCCTGGCCGAGTGGGCCGGTGGTGGTTTCAACGCCGGGGGTCACGTCCACCTCAGGGTGGCCAGGCGTTTTGCTGTGCAGCTGGCGAAAATTTTTGAGCTCTTTCATCGGCAGCGCGTAGCCCGTCAGGTGCAGCAGTGCGTAAATCAGCATCGAGCCGTGGCCGTTGCTCAAAACGAAGCGGTCGCGGTCAAACCAGTTGGGGTTGTGCGGGCTGTGCTTGAGGTGGTTCCCCCACAGCGCGACGGCCATGTCGGCCATGCCCATGGGCGCACCGGGGTGGCCAGAATTGGCTTGTTGCACGGCATCCATGGCGAGTGCGCGAATCGAATTAGCCATGATTGCAGAAGTGGTGTCAGCCATTGCGGTCATATACGTGGGGTCCGGTGGGGGAGTTGGGGTTAACCCACGATTTTACGGGATAGGGTGTGCCTGGCGTGACGCCAAGCAAATGCTATTGATTCAGGAGCTGCTCGCGCATGTATTCATTGGGTTACAGCCCTAAAAAGCACCCGAAAAGCGCCTCAAAATGGCTAAAACTCGGTATGCAGGCGCACACTGAACACCCTGACCGGCCCACGGTCAGCGTTGTAGGCCGGGTTGCGGATGTATTGCGCGCCCAGGCTCAAGGCGCTGCGCTGCAAAAACCCCAGGCCAATGCTGTAATAGCCTTCCACAATCGACTCGGGGCGATAGTTCAGTCGCCCATCGCCGACAAAAAAGCCGTTGCCGCCCGCGGCCAAAAAAGCGCGGTGTGGGCCCGACAAGCCATTTTGTGCATAGGCCAGGCCCAAGGTGTCCTGGGCTCTGGCCCAGCTTGCACCTTTGACCTGCGCGCCGAAGGATAGCGAACGGTCAATCTCGGCAAAGGCATAGGCCTCCGATGCGCCGTCGCTTTTGGCCAACCGGGCAAACACGCCGGCGTTGTCATTCAGCGATTGCTCCAGGTTGATGCCAAGGCCCTTTTTGGTACGCAGCTTGCGAACAGGGGCAATGGTGGGTACACCGCCGCTGGCTGCGGCCAGCGCGTCGTCAAAGCCGCCCATGACAGCCTTGTTGCGAAACAGAAGTAGCCGCGCCTTGCCCGGTTGGCCAAGGGCGGTATAGGCTTTTTCCAGCTCTAGCTGGTCGCCGTAGCGCTGCGTGAGTGTCCGGTCCAGTGCCAAGCCGTTGGACTCGCGCGGCATCATGAAGCGGCCTGCGCGTAGGGCCCAATCGTCCCGGTAATACTCCAGCGCCGCGCCCCACGAATAGCCGCGTGAATCGGCTGCAAAGTCATAGGCACCGTGGGCCAAAAACGACCAGTTCATGAACTGGGTACGCGGGTCATGGGCATACGCGTTGGCATCAAAAATATCAGACACCGCCAGGTTGCCTATGCTGAGTACCACCCGGTCTTTGTCGCGCATGCCTGCCATTTGATTGGCATCCGACGCCACGGCTTCACGCTCACCGCCCAGCCCCCAGGTCTGCCGCACAAACAGCCGGGCGCGGTAAACAATCGGTTTGCTGCCCGCCGTTTTTTGCAGCTCGGCGTTGGTCAGGCCGCCCAGCCCGGTCAGGCCTGACATCGGCACGCCCTGCACGACTTCGGGGTTGAAGTAGAGCTCGGTGTCTTTTGCCAGGCGCAGGCCCAGGTAGGCAGTTGAGGTGAAGGAGTAGCTTTTTTCGGCTCGCGGCGACAGGCTGTTCACGCCTGAATAAGGTGCGTTGAATGCGGGCTTTTTTTGCCAGATGTAGGTGGCCTGAAACTTGGCGTTGAAGCTTTCAGGCTCTGACGCCGCGGTTTGCGCGCCAGCCAGGACGGGCAACATCAAAGTGGCAAGGCAGAGGCGGTGCATGGGTCGGCTTGTAAACATCAAAGGTGTCAAATGTAAGTCCGCCACATGTCAAGAAAAAGTCACCACAGCTTGCATGCCCTGGCCGCTGGTGGCCGCCTGCAAGCTAAACCGCGCGCCCAGTAGCCCGGCGTAGCGGCTGACAATCGCCAGCCCCAGCCCGGCGCCTTCGCCAAGTCGCTGTCCTGCCGGGCCCAGTGCCCAGCGCTGGCGCAGTTGCTCAGCTTCTTGTGCACTCAACCCCGGGCCGTTGTCGGTCACCGACATCGTGACCACATCGCCGTCCTGCCTGACAGCCAGCGTGACCTGCGGCTGCGCGGCCATGCCGTAGCGCAGCGCGTTGTCCAGCAGGTTGCCTAGCATGCCTTCGAGCAATGCTGCATCAGCCAGCACCATCACACGCTCGTCCAGCCCATCGCCGCCCAAGTCCACGCCCGCTGCGTCGGCCTTGGGCAGGTAGCGCAGTAGCACGTCACGCGCTACCTCATTGATAGCAATGGGCACGAGATGCAAACTGGCACGTGCCTCGTCTGCCAGCGCCAGCCCCAGCAGTTGCTCGACCAGGTGGCTGGCCCTTTCCTGGCCGCGCGCAATGCCTTGCAGTTGCTCGTGCCATACCGCAGGGTCCGCGTTGGCCAGCGCATAGTCAGCCTGTGCGCGTATGCCTGCCAGTGGCGTGCGCAGC
>JANNYZ010000004.1:0-1801 GCA_031410335.1 Polaromonas sp.
GGCAGCGGCTGATGACTTTGCGGCGCATTGCGCGGCGTTTTGTGTGGCGCTGGGTGTGCCGCTGCATGTGCTGCATGTGGATGCCAAAGCTCAAGCTGGCCAAAGCCCTGAAGACGCGGCACGCAAAGCGCGCTATTCAGCACTTTCAGGCAAGGTTAAAGAGCTAAATGAGACTCCAGCCCAACAAAATCAGGCTCAAGCAGCTATTAAAACTGTAGCTGTTGCCCAGCACGCGGACGACCAGATTGAAACGCTTTTGCTCGCGCTGAGCCGTGGGGCAGGGCTGCCGGGCTTGTCTGCGATGCCTGCCAGCTGGCAGCGTGATGGCGTTGATTTTGTACGCCCGTTGCTGGACATGACATCGCAAGATATTCGCAGTTGGCTCACCGCACAAGGCTTGACGGCGCGCAATCCGGGCAGCGGCAACCTGGGCCAAGGCTGGGTTGAAGACCCGACGAATACCGACACACAATTTACCCGCAACCGCATTCGCCATGACCTGATTCCCGCGCTGGAAAATGCCTTTCCCCAGTTCCGGCAAACCTTTGCCCGATCGGCAGCGCATGCAGCAGAGGCGCAATCCATCCTGGCGCAGGTAGCAAATGAAGACATGGCCCACACAGGCAACCCGCCGCGCATTGCGGCCCTGCAGGGCTTGAGTCCAGAGCGCCAAGGCAATCTGCTGCGTCACTGGTTAAAAGGCAGCCACCAGGTCAGCCCCAGCACCGCGCAGCTGGCCGAGTTGCAAAGCCAGATTGCCAACTGTACCGACCGGGGTAAAAAAATCCATATCAAAGTCGCCAGTGGCCATGTCGAGCGCCATGGCGAGGCGCTTGCGTACTTACCCTGATTCATCATTTGCGGCTGGCTATAATTTGAGGCTTTGCTATCTGTCAGCAACGTCCTTCAATTCAATAAAAAAATGGCTTTAATCGTTCATAAATACGGCGGCACGTCGATGGGTTCCACCGAACGCATCAGCAATGTCGCCAAGCGTGTGGCCAAGTGGGCACGCGCGGGCCACCAGATGGTGGTGGTGCCCAGTGCCATGTCGGGCGAGACCAATCGCCTGCTGGGCTTGGCCAAAGAACTGGCGCCCGCCAAAGCCAGCGACGCCTACAGCCGCGAGCTTGACGCATTGGCCGCCACGGGCGAACAAGCCTCCAGTGCGCTGCTGGCCATTGCGCTGCAAGCCGAAGGCATGGCCTCGGTCAGCTATGCGGGCTGGCAAGTCGCCATCAAGACCAACTCGGCCTACACCAAGGCACGTATCGAGTCGATTGACGACAAGAAAGTGCGCGCTGATTTGAATGCAGGCAAGGTCGTCATCATCACTGGCTTTCAGGGTGTGGACGATGGCGGCAACATCACCACGCTGGGGCGCGGCGGCTCTGACACATCGGCCGTTGCGATTGCCGCCGCCCTCAAAGCGCATGAATGCCTGATTTACACCGACGTGGACGGCGTTTACACCACCGACCCGCGCGTGGTGCCCGAAGCGCGCCGCCTGACCACTGTGAGCTTTGAAGAGATGCTGGAAATGGCGTCGATGGGCTCGAAGGTTCTGCAAATTCGCTCGGTGGAATTTGCCGGCAAATACAAAGTGCCACTGCGGGTACTGTCCAGCTTTACCAACTGGGACATTGACATCAACGAAGAAGCCAAATCTGGCACGCTCATCAGTTTTGAGGAAGACGAAAAAATGGAACAAGCCATCGTATCGGGCATCGCATTCAACCGCGACGAAGCCAAAATCTCCGTGCTCGGCGTGCCCGACACCCCCGGTATTGCCTACCAGATC
>JANNYZ010000005.1:0-23240 GCA_031410335.1 Polaromonas sp.
CGACGTGATTGCCGGGCACGTCGATGGCTTTTTTGGTGATATTCCTGGCCTGGTCGGTTTTATCAAGGCGGGCAAACTCAAGCCGATCGGCATTGCAGCGCCCAAGCGTCACCCGCTGCTGCCGGACGTCAAAACCTTTCAGGAAATCGGCATACCCGGCGTGGATTCAGACAATTGGTATGCCCTGTTCACCAGCAAGGCCACGCCGGCGCCAGACATTGAGCGCTTGAACCAGGCTGTCAGGCGTGCCTTGGCCAATGAAGGTGTGCGCAGCAAACTGCTGGCCTCGGGTGCAGAACCCTCTGCATCCAGCCCAGCCGAGCTGGCCTTGCTGCTTAAAAATGACACCGCCAAATGGGGCAAGGTCATTCGGGACAAGAAAATCAAGCCGGAATGAACTGATATGAGGATAGCCCCCATCGCGCCCGGCAGCAGGCCCGAACTAGCCCAGCTTGAAGCGGGCATTACCGCCCAGCGTGGTCGTGTGTCGCTGCTGTACCAGGTACTGCTGAACAGCCCACCGCTGGCGCAGGGCTGGGAGCAGCTGCTGACCGCCGTACGCAATCGCAGCAGCGTACCGGCCGACCTGCGTGAAATGGTGATTTTGCGGGTGGCCGTGCTGAACCGTGCGCCCTATGAGTTTGAGGCGCATGTGCCGCACGCGCTCAAGGCCGGCATGCTGCAGGCAAAAATTGACGCTCTGCGTGACGGTGGTGCCGCATCATCAGATGTGTTTTCAGCCCAGGAGCGCTGCGTGCTGACGCTGACTGACACCATGACCCGGGACATCGAGGTGCCTGACAGTGTGTTTGAGCCGGTCAAAGCGCACTTCAATGACCAGCAACTGACCGACCTGGTGGCCACGGTAGCGGCCTACAACATGGTGTCGCGCTTTTTAACGGCCTTTCAGATTGGGCATTGACATGGCGGTAGCGACGACGCCCACTGATGCACTGCTGGTGCAGGCCACGCTAGCTGTGGGCAGCAAGGCGTTGTTGCCCGAGTTGATTCGCCAATTGCACGCGGCTTTGCACAATTCGACAGTTCAGGTACATGCCGCCTTCAATGATGCACAAGATCTGTTTTACGCTTACCTGCACCTGGCAGAACGCACGCAACTTGAGTCATCTGTTGCCACTGCGCTGGAGGCCACGCTCAAAAAAGAATGGCCCGCCTTGCATAACCTGCGCGTGTCCCGGCTTGAAAAGATGCTGGACAAACAAGGCGCCTCAGCAACTGTGCCAGCCGTCTTTCACTACGTGGTTGAAATGGACCCTGAAGCGGGGTGGATGCACGAGTTGTCTGACTGGTACGACACCGAGCACATGCCCGGCTTGGCCCTCGTTCCCGGCTGCGTGCGCGCTAGCCGTTACTTAAACCATGACCACGGCCCGCTGTCGCTGGCCTGCTATGACCTGGTGACCCAGGAAACACTGGGTTCACCGCCCTGGCTGGCTGTGCGTGAAACCCAATGGAGCAGCCGCATGCGGCCCCGTTTTACCAACACCATCCGCACCATGTTTGATTTGCTTGCCGATGCAGGCCACCAAGGGTGACATAACCATGCCGATCTCACCAACACGCCGCCGCTTACTGCAACAAACAGCACTCGCCTCAACCGCCATGGCACTGCCTTGGGCAAGTCTGGCCCAGCCTGCGTGGCCCGCCAAACCGATTCGCTTTGTGGTGCCCTTTGTGCCCGGCGGTACGTCTGACATCGTGGCGCGCCAGGTGGCGCAAGAGCTGACCAAACAGCTGGGCGTAGCGGTGCTGATCGACAACAAAGCCGGGGGCGGCGGTGTGCCTGCCATGCAGGAGGTGGCGCGAAGCGCACCCGACGGCTACACCGTCATTCTGGGTCATGTCGGCTCGCTCGCGGTCAACCCCTACATCTTTGCCAACACCGGCTACGACGTGAACCGCGACTTCATGCCCGTCACGCTGCTGGCCAAAATCCCCAGCCTGTTTGTGATTCACCCGGACGTGCCAGCAAAGAACTTCCGAGAGTTTGTGGCCTACGTCAAAAAGAATCCCGGCAAACTTAACTACGCCTCGGCAGGCAACGCCAGCGCGGGCCATCTGGCGATGGAATACCTCAAGCTGGCCACGGGTATGTTCATGACGCACATCCCCTACCGGGGCACAGGCGCAGCCATGACGGACTTGCTGGCCGGTCGCACCCAGGCGTTTTCAGCCGGAACGCCTGCGCTGCTTCAGTACATTCGCAGCGGTAGGCTGCGGGTCATTGCCGTGGGGACACCGGCCCGTATACCCGCCCTGCCAGACGTACCTACCGTGGCTGAAATGGGCTACCGCAACTTTGAATCTGTGCAGTGGTACGGCATGCTGGCGCCAGCCGGGACACCGCCGGCTGTCGTGCAGCGCCTGCAGGAAGAATGCGCCAAAGCGCTTCAATCGGCCAGCACCACAGAGCGTTTTGCAGGCGACAGCGTCACCATTGGCGGGCAACCATCAGCTGAGTTTGCAGCCTTCATTCGCCGAGAGCAATCGGTTTGGAAAGACATTGTGATCAAGGCAAAGATTAAGCCTGACTGAGTGCGCAGTTTAGGGGCGCAGTCGTTTTCAGGCCAGCCAGATGCAAGCGGCCATGCGGCCTGTCATCCCGGCATCACGCCGATGCGAGAAAAACCTGGTCGGATTACCCACGGTGCACCAATCGGTTGTGCTGTCATTGCCGTAAATCTGTGTGATGCCCAGCGCCTGCAGCCGTGCGCGGGCCAAACCCGCCAGGTCAGCCAGAAACTTTCCGTTGCCAGCTGCCAAGAAAAATCGAGCCGCATCACTCTGGCTGGCTTCAAACGCCTGCTTGACTTCAGCACCCACTTCAAACGCCGTCGGGCCAATGCAAGGTCCCAGCCACGCTATGATTTCAGGAGCTGTTTGCGCATGTATTGATTGGCCTAGAGACCGATTTGAACCCTGAAAAGCAACAAAAACAGACTCTAGAATCCCTTTTCGATCATTTCCAGCCAGCCCGCGCCAGCCTGCATGCGCAGCGGCCACGGCCGTGCCGTCGGTGTTGGTCAACAGCACAGGCAAACAGTCTGCCACCATGATGGTGCAAGCCAGGCCGGGCTGGGTGCAGATGCAGGCATCAGCTACTGTGCCGTCTGGGGTGGTGCCGCTTAATGGCTCAACGCCAACTCCGTGCACCTGTTTCAAAAATACGGGGTGGCTCGCGATGGTTTTTTGTAGCGCAGCGCGGTTAGCGTCAACATGCTGCGGCGCATCGCCCACGTGGTCGCCCAGATTCATGCTGCCCCACGGCGCGATGGAGCAACCTCCCGCACGTGTTGTGAACAGCGCTTTCACACCAGCCGGTGCTGGCCAGTCGGGGGTCACCCAGTCACTGAGTATCAAGCTTCAAAATCCGGGCAAGCACTCGGCTGGGCTTTCTGGAATGCCGGCAGCTTCATGCAGGCCTCATGCGCGGCCATGGTCCGTGTGAGGCCATCAAAGTTCACATCAAAGCGCTGGGCGTTGAAGATTTGCGGCACCAGGCAGCAATCGGCCAACGTGGGCGTATCGCCGTAGCAGTATGTAGACGCAGGCAACTGGGCCAGTTGCTTTTCAAACGCGACCAAGCCTTCACGGCACCAGTGGCGATACCAGGTGTTTTTGGCATCGTCTTCTACCTTGAGCTCTTTGACCAGGTATTTGAGGATGCGCAGATTGTTCAGTGGGTGAATGTCGCAGGCAATGGACTGGGCCAGTGCGCGTACCTTCGCGCGGCCCAGTGCGTCTGTTGGCATCAGCGCAGGTGTGGGGTGCTTTTCATCCAGGTATTCGATGATGGCCATCGACTGAGAAAGCTTTTGCCCATCGATTTCCAGCAGCGGCACCAGCGTGTCGGCAGACAAATCAACGTACGGCGGCTTTTTGTGGTCGCCACGGGCAATATGCACGGCCACGTAGTCATAAGGCAAGCCTTTGAGTTCAAGCGCAATGCGAACACGAAATGAGGCAGACGAACGAAAGTAAGAGTGGAGTTTCAAATTTTGGGTCATTCACAAAGCATAAACCGAAACACCGGATTTTGGAGGGCGCTCCCTAACTGCGGGTTCACAATCGCATCTGCGACTGTGCCCGCCGCACCGCCCCGCTACGATGCACCTTTGCCAAGAATTCCACATACCGGAGACACCTTATGAGCACCATCACAGAACTTAAAAATAATCAGGTCCGCCTGGCCAGCCGCCCTGTTGGCTTACCGACCCGGGCGAACTGGACCTTTGCAGAAGAGGCCGTAGCCGCGCCCGGCCCCGGCGGTGTGCTGGTCAAAACGCTGTACCTGTCACTGGACCCGGCCATGCGCGGCTGGATGAACGAAGGCAAAAGCTATATTCCCCCGGTTGAAATCAATGCCGTGATGCGCGCTGGTGGCGTGGGCAAAGTCATCGCCTCCAACAACCCGGCCTTTGCCGTGGGCGACTACGTGAACGCCGGGCTGGATGTGCAGGAATATTGCCTGATTGCGCAAGAAAATATCAAGCGCAGCGGCATCTTCAGAATCGATCCGCGCTTGGGCCTGACCACCTGGACCAATGTGCTGGGCATGCCCGGCATGACGGGCTTTTTTGGCCTGATGGAAGTCGGCCTGCCCAAAGCGGGCGAGACCGTTGTGGTGTCGGGTGCAGCGGGTGCTGTGGGCCAAACCGTGGGGCAAATTGCCAAGCTCAAAGGCTGCCGCGTGGTCGGCATTGCAGGCGGCAAAGCCAAGTGCGATTGGGTCGTCAAAGAGCTGGGCTTTGACGCCTGCATTGACTACAAAAATTCAGACGTGCGTGCCGGCCTCAAAGAGCATTGCCCCAAAGGCGTTGATATTTATTTTGACAACGTGGGCGGCGAGATTCTCGACATGGTCCTGGCCAAAATCACCCGTGGTGCCCGCATCATCATTTGCGGTGCCATCAGCCAGTACAACAACACCACGCCCGTCAAAGGCCCAGCCAACTATCTGTCTTTGCTGGTCAATCGTGCCCGCATGGAAGGCATTGTGGTGTTTGACTACGCCGACCGTTACCACCTGGCCGTGACCGAGATGGCAGGCTATCTGAAAGCGGGCACCATGAAGAGCAAAGAGGACGTGGTCAAGGGCCTTGAGAACTTCCCTGAGACGCTGCTCAAATTGTTCAATGGTGAGAACTTTGGCAAGCTGGTGCTGCAGGTGGCAGAAGACTGAAGCGCTGACAAGGTCATGCGGCCGAGTGCCGCACATGAGAATGGTTATCGTTTAAACTCGGCGCTCCATACAAGCCCCGAGCACTAAAAACGATCGCTAACCTTGACAGCACCTGCATCAAACCTGGCCCACGCGGCCATTGGCGACAGTTTCACCGTCAGTGCCGTTGTCTCACCCGCTGGCAACCCTGAATGGGCCACCCAATTACAGGACATCGGATTTTTGCCAGGTGAACACGTCGCCATCATGGCGCGCGGCCTGCCGGGCGGCGACCCCTTGGTGGTTCGGGTAGGACTGTCAACCTTTGCTTTGCGTCAGGTCGAAGCGGCTTGCGTTCAGGTGATTCCTCTTGCGCCAACGCCAGAACTGACACCTGAATGAAAGAGTCGATCGTTCACTTTCACCCGGGTGGCCCTTTGCTGGCACTGGTTGGCAACCCCAACTGCGGCAAAACCGCACTGTTTAACCTGCTGACAGGAAGTCGCCAAAAAGTGGCCAACTATGCAGGCGTGACGGTGGAGCGCAAAGAAGGCAAGTTGACCACGCCCGCCGGCAAAGCGCTGCGGGTGCTCGACCTGCCCGGCACTTACAGCCTGGCTCCCCGCTCCCCCGACGAACGCGTGACGCACGACGTGCTGTATGGGCGCGCCGCTGGCGAAAAGCGCCCCGACCTGGTGGTATGCGTGGTGGACGCCACCAATTTGCGGCGCAGCTTGCGGCTGGTGCTGTCCATCAAACGACTGGGCCTGCCGTGCGTGGTGGCCGTCAACATGCAAGACCTGGCCAAAGCGCGCGGCCTCAAGGTAGACGCCGCCGCCCTTTCCCTTGAACTGGGGCTACCCGTGGTGACGACCGTGGGCACCCAAGGCGGTGGCGATGCAAATCTGCGGGCACTGCTGGACGACGCTACTTTGTGGCGGCGCAGGTCGTTGCCCCACATCAATGACACCAACGAAACCACGGACGCCAGTGCGACCAGCCAGGCCTCCGCCACCCACGGCGACCACGATACCGTGCAACAAATCCTCAAACGCCTGGGCCTGAACGATCTGGTGCCGCATCTGGTCAGTGACCGGATTGACCGCGTTGTGCTGCACCCGGTGTTTGGCCCGGCCCTGCTGACGGTGATACTGTTTTTGATTTTTCAGGCGGTGTTCAGCTGGTCTGTCGCGCCCATGGATGCCATCAAGGCGGCTAGTGCCTGGCTGGGTGCAACAACAGGTCACTTTTTAACCGACGGCTGGTTCAAAAGCCTGATCGTCGATGGCGTGATTGCTGGCGCCGGCGGCGTGGTGGTGTTTTTGCCGCAAATTATTATCCTGTTCTTTTTTATTCTGGTGCTGGAAGAGTCGGGCTACCTGCCCCGGGCCGCGTTTTTGCTCGACCGCATCATGGGGGGCGTGGGCTTGTCGGGCCGCTCGTTTATTCCGCTGCTGTCGAGCTTTGCCTGTGCCATTCCCGGCATCATGGCAACCCGCAGCATTGCCAACCCGCGTGACCGAATGGTCACCATCATGATTGCGCCGCTGATGACTTGCTCTGCCCGCTTGCCGGTGTATGCGCTGTTGATAGGAGCCTTTATTCCGCGCCGCGATGTCGGCTGGTTTGAATTGCAAGGTCTGGTGCTTTTTGCGCTGTACGTGGCAGGTATCACCGGTTCGCTAGCGGTGGCCTGGGTCTTGAAGCGACTCACGGCCCATGGCCAGGTACGCACCCTGATGATGGAGCTGCCCAATTACCACCTGCCCAACATCCGCAACGTTGCCATTGGCCTGTGGCAGCGGGTGGCAATTTTCATGAAGCGCGTGGGCGGTGTTATTTTGGTGCTGACGGTGGCGCTTTGGTTTTTGGCCAGCTTTCCCGGTGCACCGGAAGGGGCCACCGGGCCGGCCATTGAATACAGCTTTGCCGGCACACTGGGCAAAGCCCTGGCGGTGGTGTTTGAGCCGATAGGCTTTAACTGGCAAATCAGCATCGCCCTCGTCCCCGGTCTGGCCGCACGTGAGGTGGCCGTCAGCTCTCTGGGCACGGTGTATGCGTTGTCAGCCACCGGGGCAGACACCGCCCAGGCCCTCAGCCCGCTGATTGCCCAAAACTGGAGCCTCGCCACCGCCCTGTCGCTGCTGGCCTGGTATGTGTTTGCACCGCAATGCATGTCAACGCTCGCCACCGTCAAACGCGAAACAGGCGGCTGGAAAATGCCCATCATCATGGCGGGCTATTTGTTTGCGTTGGCGTATCTGGCGTCGTTTGTGACTTATCGGGTGGCGTTGGCTTTTGGATAGAGCGAAAAAGCGGCTGGAAGGTATTTTTGAGGCGATTTCAGCATCAAAAAATGGCTCCAAGCCAATAAACACATGTGCAAGCAGCTATCGATTAAGTAGCAGTCGATTTCGGATAAACCCGCGCCAGCCCCACAAACATCGCCGCCCCCAGCACCAGCGAGCTGGCGGCAATTTCCAGTGCCAGATTAAAGCCCTGCCCCACCGTGGCGCTGCGGCTCAGCAGCCACGCAGCCAGCGGCGGCCCAGCGATTTGGCCCAGGCCGTAAACAGCGGTGAGCAGGCCCGTGTAACTGGCCACGTTGTGCGGCTTCAGGCGCCTCACCTCCTGCATGGCAAAAAACGTGATGGCAGTAAACGGCAGGCCCAGCAACAGGCTGCCTAGCGCAAAACCAAGCGGTGTGGGCAACCAGACGGTCAAAATGACGCCAACGGCTTGCATCACGTAGCTGGCGGCCAGAACATAACGCAAATCACCTTTGAGCGAGATGCGGGTCGACAGCCAGGCCCCTGCAATGACCGCCAGACCAAAGAGCGGCCAGAACAAGTCCAGCCAGGCTGAGCCCGGCATGACCTGCCGGGCAATGACAGGTAAAAAAGTGGCCGTGATGATGTAGCCCAAGCCGTCCAGGCCATAGGCAATGGCCAGCCAGAACATGTGCCAGCGACTGGCAACTACGGCTGGCGCCGAAGACGCGGCAAGGCTGGAAGCACCGCTATCGACAGACGCAGAAACAGGTGCCTGGCTTGGCAGCTTCATACCCAAGTTCATTGAAAACGTGCGCCAGGTGATGGCCGTCAACACACAGGCCAGCACACCAAAAATCAGCCAGCCTGCCGCTGCCTTCCACTGCAGCGCCACCATCCCGCTGGCCAGCACACCGCTGATCGCAATCCCCGCACCCGGACCGGTAAACATAATGCCGCCCAGGTTGCTGGCGTTTCGCTCAGCCAGACGCGCCAGACACCAGCCCGAGGTAAACACGAACACAAAAGCACTGGCTACACCCGCCGCAAAACGCAGCCACGGCCAGAGCGCTGGCACCTGCAGCGCCATGCCCAGCGTCAAAACGCAGGTGGCCACCAGGCCGCCGCGCAACCAGGTGGTGGCCGGCACGGGGGTCCATCCCTTGAGGCGCGACCAGATCAAGGGCTGAAAGGTGCACAGCAGTGCGCCGACCAGGTAACCGAGGTAGTTGGCACTGGCCAGGTAGCTGGCACCCGGCAAGTCGACCACGCCATCGGCCAGCATCATGGGCAACAAGGGCGTGAAGGCAAAGCGGCCAATACCCATGGCCGTCGCCAGCGCCAATGCACAGGTGATGGCAATGGCCCCAGGGCTGACCGAGCCGCGCTGCAGCCTGTTTGAATGCATAGCGCCGCTCAAGGTTTCAAGACCAGAGCGATGCGCCTTTGAATGCGCGCGGCTTCCGGGGCGTTGCCGCTGGACTCTGCCAGCTTGAGCTGCACGCCAAGCCAGGCCAGCAAAGGCCTGCGCCAGCCCTGGCTCGAAGCTGCGTCAATGGCGGCCTGAACCATCGCCGGGCTGGCCTGCCCCGCCTTGAAGGATGTCCCTGCAGCAACCAGCTTGGCCAGCGGGTCAGCTATGCTTTCAATAGCTGCTGGCGCACGTAACGATTGAGTTTGAGCGCTGTTTTGCTGGTCTTTTAGCAACAAATGGATGTCTTGCGGCGGCAATTGGCCTGCCAGATAGTCGGCATAGGCACGTTCGGCAGGCGGTGAGTCCTGGCGCAGCTTTTCAAAGCCTGCACAGGGCTCAAACACCAGGCTGGCGACGCGGCTCGCGCAGGCCAGCAGTTCGGCACGCGCCATCACATCGATTTTCCCGGTACGGGCAATCTCTTGTCTGGCTTTGGTCATCTCGGCAGCTTCTACCCGGTTGTTGCCTTCAAGATAAGCCGCTACGGCGCGCTCAGTGGCGCCTTTGGTATTGAGCTGCCAGTCGGCAGGCTTGGGGCCCGAGGCGCAGGCGCTCAAAGCCAGCGACATGATGGTAATGACAATTTTGAACATCATGGCAACTTCACTTCGGTATCACGTGCAAACGGCCATTTGCGGTTGATCTCATTGATCAGCCCATCGACCTTGCGCAGGCTGGACTCCACCTCGCCGCGCAGCACGCCCAACTCATTCGTGCCTTCCTTCACATTCGCACCAATGCCTTGCGCTTCAACCAGCACGGCATCGACTTTTTTCAGGCTGCTGCGCGCATCGCCCAGCAGTGCATTGAGCTGCACCACGGTGGCACGCGTTTCCGGCAACACACCCTTCTCACCAAACACCTGGGTGTCGGCCTTCGCCGCCAGACCATCAACCTTGCCCAGCAATGCATTGGTGCGGTCCAGCGCGGTGATGAGCTTTTTGGCTTCAGCCTCGCCACCCAGCAGCACCGTCAGCGCGCCGCCGGGACCGTTGATCTTGGCCGTCAAGGTTTGCAAGTTGCCAAAACTGGCACCCAAGGCCCCCTGTTTGCTGACCAGCGTGCTGACACTTTCCAGCAGGTCTTTGGCCGCGGCAATCAACTTGGGCACTTCGGCGCCAGCGTCGCCTTGCAGCACAGTGCGCACCGCGCCGTCTTCAAGGAGTTGGTCAGTCAGCACACCGGTATAGGCACGAATGTTGGTGCCACCCACCAGTCCGCGCACGATTGTGAAAACACTCGACTGGCGCAGCCAGTGCGCATCTTTGCTGGCCACGTCCACCACAATGCGCGCCTTGCCGTCGTCGGCCAGCTCAATACGGCGCACCCGGCCAATCGGAAAGCCCGAAAACGTCAGGTTCATGCCGACAACCACGCCCTCAGAATCTTCAGATATCAGGACCAGCTTTTGGGTGCTTTCAAACAGGCCCCGCGCATACATCACGTACAGGGCCGCCGCCACAATCAGTGCCAGCATGAAGCTGAGCAGCAGCACGGCCTTGAACTCCAGATGGTCTGGGACGTGGGGCGATTCGGCGTCGGGGGGAATGTCGAGTTTTTCGCTCATGGGATTTATGGATGCACTCTCAATAATAGTTGCCAACGAGCGATAGAACTTCAATCAGCAAAATGATCGCAAACATGCGCACCAACCCGCGCATTTCAGCGCTGGTGCGGGTGTTGTTGGTGGCGCTGCCATACAGTGCCGATGCCATCGGGATCAGTGACACGGCAAAGCTGAACAGCAATGTTTTCAAAACAAAAATCAGCGTGACAGCTGGGCCGAACACCTGGCCAAACAAGCGCGTGTAACCGGCAAAACCAGCCAGGTTAAAGCCGTAAATCGCCACGTAAGCCACCAGCAGCGCCACCACGCAGCTCAGCACGGCCAGTGTGATGGTCGAAAAAATACCCGCCA
Organism: Polaromonas sp.; assembly: GCA_031410335.1. Taxonomy (GTDB): domain Bacteria; phylum Pseudomonadota; class Gammaproteobacteria; order Burkholderiales; family Burkholderiaceae_C; genus Polaromonas. The sequence goes on from JANNYZ010000005.1 coordinate 10,845, forward strand.
GCACGCGCGGCAACACTTCTCTGGACATCGGGTTGATCCCCTGACGCCGCAGCTTGTCGAGGTCGCCGCGCGCATTCAGTTCAGCCAGCTCGGCACCGTCAGGAATAGTGCAGCGCAGGGCCACAAACAATGCCGCTGTGAGCGGTATCAGTTCTAGCACCAGCACCCGAATCACCACTTGCAGCGCATATTGCGACAGGCCGTAGCTCAGGGCGGTGGTCGTCACGATCCGCGTCAGTACCAGGCTGATGATGGCGCACAGCAGCGTGAAGCTGGTCATGATGGGAGCCGTGTTGTCGTACACATGCCGGGCCAGGGCCAGCCGGTCCAAGCGCTTGTAGCTCGACGGCGTGAGCGCCAACAGCAACAGCACCGCGCCCAGGTGCAGCAGCTTCCACCACTGACCAAGCCAGGCCTTGGCACTTTGGTTGGTGCGCGCCAGCAGGTCGCGCCAGGGGCTAGCCAAGATCATGATTTCATGATAACTGTCTATAACTGTCGGTCAGTCAGGCTGGCTCATGCAAAGAGCCAAGGCAAGCCATGCAACGTCGCCATGCCCACGCCCAGCGTCACCAGCATGTGCCCACGCGTCAGGGCTGCTGCCAGCACGGCGGCCACGGCAGCGGCGTAACGCGGCCAGTGCGCTAGCCCGGCCACTTCACCTCCCAACATCGCAACACCACTGAAAACAATCGCCGCAAAGATGGCAGGCACCATGAGTTTGAGCGCCCGGTCCAGCCAGGCGGGCATGTCACGGTCAGCAAATAGGCCGATGAACGAGTAGCGGATCAAAAACGTGCCCAAGGCCAAGCCAAGCACCACGCTCCAGCTTTCGAATGGGGTCAAAGGGGTCATGTGGATCGCGCCGTCCATCTTTGCGTCAACAGCCCAGCGGTCAGGCCTGCAAGGCAGGCGGCAATCAGGCCCAGTTTGAGAGGCAGTGCAAAAAGCAACACACTGGCCATCCCGCCCACCAGCGCCGCGGCACCCATGGGCAGGCTGCGAATTAAGGGGACAGCCACCGCAATAAAAGACAGTGGAATGGCAAAGTCAAGCTGCTAGCTGGGCGGCACGATATTGCCGGCAAACACCCCAATCGAACAAAACAGCACCCATCCCAGCCAGCACACGGTGGTGGAGCCAGCGTAGTACGCCATCAGGTGCTTGTCGTGCGGGTGAGATTCTTCTCTGGCCTGCATGAAAGCAAAAGTGTTGTCCACCATGAAGGCCGCCACCAGCATGCGCTGTGTCTTTCCCAGGTGGCGCACCTTCGAAGCCATGGCTGCGCTGTACACCGCCATGCGCAGATTGATGACGCAGCCAGATAAAACGGCAATCCAGAGCGACGCGTTGCCTTGCACAAACTGCAGCAGCACAGCCTGTGACGATCCGCCATAAACCAGTGCAGGCAGCGCCAGCGACGCACCTGTGGTCAGCCCTGCGTTGACAGACGCCACGCCGCACACCAAGCCAAACGGAACATAGGACGGAATCACGATCAGGGTGTCGCGAGCACCGCTGGTAAAGGCCGCGCGAGCTGATGGGGCGGCCAAGGCCTGACTAAAAAACATGGGCTGATTTTTACACGCCATTTCGCGCGGGCATGCCAGCTGTCAAGGTGCGGGCACAAGGCGTATCAGCTTGCCGTTGCTGCTGTCGGTCAGAACGTACAGCAAGCCGTCCGGGCCCTGGCGCACGTCGCGAATGCGCGCGCCTTCCTCGCTGATCAGCTTGCTTTCGCGCACGACTTTGCCGCTGTAGGGGGCAGACAGCTCCATGCGGTTCAGGTAGGCAAACTTGAGCGAGCCGACAAACAGGTTGCCCTGCCACGCATTGCCATAGCGATCGCTGGTCAAAAAAGCCATGCCAGACGGAGCAATGGAGGGCGTCCAGTGATGAAGAGGTTGCTCCATCCCCGCTTTGGCGGTCAGGCCGTCGCCAATCTTGCCGCCGCCGTAGTTTTCGCCGTAGGTGATCACCGGCCAGCCGTAATTGGCGCCGGCTTTGGGCAGATTGATTTCGTCACCGCCCTGCGGGCCGTGCTCGTGCATCCAGAACGTCCCGTCTGGCGCAAGCGTGGCGCCCTGTGGGTTGCGGTGGCCGTAGCTCCATATTTCGGGCAAAGCGCCAGCTCGCGCAACAAAGGGGTTGTCTGGCGGCACGCTGCCGTCCTTGTTGATGCGGATGATTTTGCCGTGGTGGTTGTTCAGGGCTTGGGCGTCTGGGGCGCGAGAGTAACGCTCACCCACCGCCAAAAACAGTTTTCCGTCGGGTTTGCCGTTCAGGCCGAGCAAGCGGCTTTCCACAATCCGGCAGCCAAAATGCAGACTGCTGGCAAATTTGGGCTTCTGGCTGAAGATGACTTTGACATTGTCAATCCGCGTCTGGTCAGTGCTCAAGGTCGCGCGCGCCAGTGCGGTGCTGTTGCCGTTGTTGCCAGTTGACGGCTCTGAAAAACAGAAATACAGCGTCCGGTTGCGGGCAAAGTCAGCATCCAGAAGCAGGTCAAGCAAACCACCCTGTCCGCCAGCTGCCACGCCCGGCACGCCATCCAGGGGTTTGCTGATACGGCCATCCGGCTCGACGACCCGCAATTGCCCGGAACGCTCCGTCACCAAAAACCGCCCGTCTGGCAAAAAAGCCACTGCCCATGGGTTTTGCAGGCCACTGGCGAGTGTCTCGGGCCGAACACCCTGGGCAAGCGCTGATTGCAGCAAACCTGAAATTGCTATTAATACTATAGCTGCTTGCGCACGTATCCATTGGGCTGAAGGCACATTTGATGGGTAAAAATCAGGTTTTAGAGGCATTTTTGACGCTCCAGACGCATGAAACAGGCCTGAGACTATCCCACAGCCCGACCACTTCTGCCCCGAATTCCATCAAAAAAACAGCTTATTTTGTTACAAATCAATGATTTATCATCGCTTTCAAGAAACAGCTTGAGGTTGACTTTCACCGCGTGTTTCAAGTATCCTGCAGGTCATGCGCTTCAAACCTACTTGGACAGTCCTCGCAACGGCCTTGCTTTTGGCGGCAAACGCCTACGCAGCGCCCAGTCAAAGTGGTGATGACCTTGATAAGTTACTCGCCGACAAGGGCTTGCTCAGTCAGTTTGACCAGGTTCGGCAAAACGTCAGCATCAAGGCATCTGAGCTGGTCGTCAATGCCATGGGTTTTTTGGGTGTGCCGTACAAGCGCGGTGGTAACACGGTTGAAACCGGCTTTGACTGCAGCGGCTTTGTACGCTCTATGTACGAGCAGACCGTGGGATTGATCTTGCCGCGCCGTGCCGAACAGCAAGCCGCCGCCACGCAAAACATCGACAAATCAGAACTCAAACCGGGCGATCTGGTGTTTTTCAACACCATGCGCCGCGCCTTCAGCCATGTGGGTATTTATGTGGGCGAAGGCCGCTTTATCCATTCGCCCAAGCCAGGCGCCGAAGTGCGGGTTGAAAGCATGAGCGTGGACTACTGGGCACGCCGCTTTGATGGCGCGCGCCGGGTGCAAACTTCGGCAGCTGCTGCCAACGAGTAATCAGTCCGCTTTCACGCCAGCGTCTTTGATGACCTTGGCCCACTTGGCGGTCTCGGACGCAATAAACCCGTCAAATTCTTCCGGGCTACCGCCAGCCGCAAAGGTGCCCATCGCGTCCAGTCGGGCGCGCGTTTCATCACTCTTGATAATGCGGCCCACCTCATCAGACATACGCTTGACGATGTCTTTGGGCGTGGCAGCCGGTGCCAGCATGCCGGCCCACGTGCTGCCGGTAAAGCCCGCAAAACCCTGCTCAATAAACGTCGGCACATCCGGCACGGCTGGCAGCCGGCGGTCACTGGATACGCCAATCAGGCGCACCCTGCCCGCCTTGCCCTGGTTGATCAGCCCGGTGGCTGCGTCAAAAAACAGCTGGATTTGCCCGCCCATCAAGTCGGTCAGCGCGGGCACCGCACCCCGATACGGGATGTGCACCATGTAGGTTTTGGTCAGCGACTTGAGCAACTCGCTCGTCAGGTGTGCTGCCGATCCATTGCCAGACGAGCCAAAGCTGACCTTTCCGGGGTTGGCGCGTGCGTAGGCAATCAACTCTTTGGCGTTTTTAAATGGCGCGTCGTTGTTGATGGCCGCCAGTAAGGGAGATATGCCGAGCAGTGACACGCCCGTCAGGTCTTTTCTCGGGTCATACGGCAGCTTGGGGTACAGCGTGGTGTTGGCGGCATAAGCGGCAATCACCACGGCAAAGGTGCTGCCGTCAGCGGGTGCTTTGGCCAGCATGTCCACACCAATGATGCTGTTGGCACCGGGCTTGTTGTCCACCGTCACGGTTTGTTGCAAACGGTTTTGCAGGCCCACCTGCACGATGCGGGCCATCTGGTCTGTGAAACCGCCTGGCGTGTAGGGCACGATGATGCGGATGGGCTTGTTGGGCCAGGTGTTTTGTGCCAACAGGGGCGCGCAAACGGTGCTGGCGGCAACCGTGGCGGCCAGATTGAAGCGGCGGCGGGTAAATGGGGTCATTGACATGTCATCTCCAGTGAATAAAGTGATTCTCACGCAAGCCCGGACACAGACCTACCGGGTTTGCACCAGACGACAAGTTATCGAATAGTATTCATACTTATTTCTCGACAACCCCTCGGAGACAAAGATGGCAAAACTGAACGTCAATGGAAAAGTCAGGGACTTTGCAGCGGAGGCGGACACGCCGCTGCTGTGGGTCGTTCGGGAGCAGCTGGGGCTGACCGGCACGAAATACGGCTGCGGTGTGGCCCAGTGCGGCGCCTGCACCGTGCACATTGACGGCGTACCTACACGCAGCTGCGTTCGGCCTCTATCCAGTGTCGATGTCAAGGAAAAAATCGTCACCATTGAGGGTTTGTCGCCCAATGGCTCGCACCCGCTGCAAAAAGCCTGGGCCGCGCTGGATGTACCGCAATGCGGCTACTGTCAGAGCGGAATGCTCATGGCCGCCAGCGCCTTGCTCAAAGCCAAACCCAACCCAACCGACAAAGACATCGACGAGGCTATGACCAACATCTGCCGCTGTGGCACCTACAACCGGGTACGCGCCGGCATCAAGGCGGTAGCCCAGGGCAGTACCAAGAGCGCCGCACTGTCCATCCTGCACGCTGACGGGAGCACGACATGAACGATACCAACTTCAATACCATTGCCCTCACGCCAACAGGCAAGCTCTCGCGTCGCGGCTTTCTGGGGGCTACGGCTACCACCGGGCTTGTGGTGGCATTTCACATTCCGCTGGCGGGCAGCGCCCTGGCGCAAGACAGCCGCCCGGCTGAAGTCAACGCCTGGGTCGTCGTCAAACCCGACGACAGCATCATCATCCGCATTGCGCGGTCAGAAATGGGTCAGGGTACGTTGACCGGGTTGTCGCAACTGGTCGTCGAAGAGCTGGATGGCAATTGGGCCAAAGTCACCACCGAGTACCCCACTCCTGGCCAAAACCTGGCACGCGCACGTGTGTGGGGTAACTTTGGCACCGGCGGCAGCCAAGGCATACGCCAATCACAAGACTACGTGCGTAAAGGCGGCGCAGCCGCCCGCATGATGCTGGTGCAGGCCGCAGCCGACGAATGGAAAGTGCCTGCATCTGAATGCGTGGCCGCCAGCAGCGTCATCACGCACACGCCTTCGGGCCGCAAGACGACTTACGGAAAGGTCGCGGTAGCGGCAGCCAAGGTCACGCCGCCAACGGCCATTACGCTGAAAGACCCGAAAGATTGGAAGCTGGCAGGCAAGCGGCTAGCGCGGCTGGATACGGTTGACAAGACCACCGGCAAGCAGATTTACGCCAGCGACCTGGTGCTGCCCGGCATGCTGAATGCAGCCATCAAGGATTGCCCCGTGTTTGGCGGCAAACTGAAAAGCTTTGATGCCGCCGCGATTGAAAAGCGCCCGGGCATCAAGAAAGTGGTGCGCGTGGGCGACAGCGCCGTGGCGGTGGTGGCTGATACCTGGTGGCGCGCCAAAACTGCACTGGAAGCGCTGCCGATTGTGTGGGACAACGGGCCCAATGAAAAAGTCAGCAGCGAAAGCATTGCCGCCTTTTTGAAGGCGGGCCTGGACGCGCCACAAGCCGTGGTCGGCAATGAAAACGGCGATGCCAAAGCCGCGATTGCAGCCAGCGCCCGAAAAATTGAAGCGGTGTATTCGTACCCGTTTCAAAACCACGCCACCATGGAGACCATGAACGCCACGGCCAAGTGGACACCCACGCGCTGCGAGGTGTGGTGCCCCACACAAAATGGTGAGGCAGCACTGGCCGCTTGCGCTGAAGCCGCAGGGCTGACACCTGCGCAGTGCGATGTGTACAAACTGCACCTGGGCGGCGGCTTTGGCCGGCGTGGCCAGACCGACTATGTGCGCCAGGCTGTGGCGATTGCCAAAGAAATGCCGGGCACACCGATCAAGATGATATGGTCGCGTGAAGAAGACATGCTGCACGGCAAATACCACCCCGTCACGCAGTGCAAGATGACCGCCGGGCTGGATGCGCAGGGCAACATCACGGCGCTGCACATGCGTATTTCGGGCCAGTCGATTTTGGCCAGCGTGGCACCGCAAAACATCGTCAATGGCAAAGACCCGGTGGTGTTTCAGGGCCTGAACCCGCCCGGCCCCGAAGCGTCCATTGGCTACAGCTTTCCCAACCTGCTGGTCGACCACGCCATGCGCAACCCGCATGTACCGGCTGGCTTTTGGCGCGGCGTTAATTTGAACCAGAACGCGATTTACCTCGAATCCTTCATTGACGAAATTGCAGTGGCGACTAACCAGGACCCATTGGCGCTGCGCCGCAAGTTGATGACCAACCACCCCAAGCATTTGGCGGTGCTGAATGCCGCAGCCGAGCGCGGCGGCTGGGGCAAACCAGCGCCGGATGTGAATGGCCAAAAAGTCTTCAAGGGCCTGGCCCAAACCATGGGCTTTGGCAGCTATGTGGCCGCCTGTGCCGAGGTGTCTGTCAGCGATGCAGGCGAGGTCAAAGTCCACCGTATCGTGGCGGCTACCGACTGCGGTTACGCGGTGAACCCTCAGCAAATTGAAGCGCAGGTAGAAGGCTCGTTTGCCTATGGCCTGAGCGCAGCGCTGTACGGTGAATGCACAGTCAAAGACGGCCGCATCGAACAGGAAAACTTCAACACCTACCCGGTGCTGAAATTGGCCGACATGCCCAAGGTCGAAACAGTTATTGTGGCGTCGGGTGGCTTCTGGGGCGGTGTGGGCGAGCCAACGATTGCGGTGGCTGCGCCTGCGGTACTGAACGCGATTTTTGCGGCCACGGGCAAACGCATTCGTGACTTGCCACTGAAAAATCAGAACCTGAAAAGAGCTTGACGATGAAGGCGGCCATGTGGACAGGCAAGGCATTGCTCATGCTGTGCCTGCCTGCATTGGCCTCTGCCCAAATCAGCCAATACCAAGTGGTAGGTGATGCGATACCCGCCTCACTCACGGGCGCACCTGGCGATGCCGCGAAAGGCCGGAGCATTGTCGCCAACCGCCAAGTCGGTTTGTGCCTGTTGTGCCACAGCGGCCCGCTGCCTGAAGAGCGCTTTCAGGGCAACCTGGCACCCAGCCTGGCGGGCGCTGGCAACCGCTGGTCTAAAGGCCAGTTGCGGCTGCGGCTGACCGACAGCAGACGCCTGAACCCCGAGACCATCATGCCCGCCTACTACCGCACTGAGGGTTTGATGCAGGTCGCCAAAAACCTGCAAGGCCAGCCGCTGCTGGCAGCGCAGCAAATTGAAGACGTGCTGGCTTATTTGATGACATTGAAGCAATGACCATGAAACTGAACCCAACCCGCAGGCACGTTGTTCTGGCCAGCGCAGGACTGGCAGCTAGCGTCCTGGTACGCCCCGCCCTTGCCCAAACCGACGAACTAGCGGCAGCTGTGACTGCTTACGCGGGCGGCCAAAAAGTCACTGAAGGCAAGGTCAAACTGGACATTGCCGAGCTGGTCGACAACGGCAACGTGGTGCCCATCACGGTGGCGGTTGACAGCCCCATGACGGCGGCCAGCCATGTCAAGGCGATCGCCGTCTTCAACGAAAAAAACCCGCAGCGTGAGGTGGTGAAGTTCGACCTGGGCCCACGCTATGGTAAGGCCGAGGTCAGCACCCGCATCCGGCTGGCCACCACGCAAAAGCTGGTCGCTGTGGCGCAAATGAGCGATGGGACTTTCTGGTCGCACACAGTAGACGTGATCGTCACGATTGCAGCTTGTATAGAAGGCGAGGCTTGACATGGCCCGCACCTTGATCAACGCCCCCAAAACTGCCAAACGCGGCGAGGTCATTGAAATCCGCGCGACGATTGGCCACCCAATGGAAACCGGCTTTCGGCCCGACGAAAGCGGCAAGATTCTGCCGCGCAACATCATCAAAAAATTCAGTTGCCGCTACAACGGCGAGCTGGTCTTCAGCGCAGAGATGTTCTCAGCCATGTCCGCCAACCCGTATCTGGCGTTTCACACCGTCGCCACCGAAAGCGGCACGCTGGCCCTGACCTGGGAAGGTGACAACGGGTTCAGCCAGACGGAAAACATCACATTGACCGTTGCTTGATGCGTCTGCTGGCATTTGCTCTGCTTTTTGTAGCAGCTAGCGCACATAGTCAAACCGCTACAACGGTCGACAAACGCCTGTCAGGCAGCGCATTCATGGCCGCGTCTACCCAGGCCATGCAAAAAGACGACAGCCTGAACCCGGGTATGTTGTGGGTCAAAGACGGAGAGGCGCTGTGGCAAAAACCGCTGGGCGTCAGTCAAAAAAGTTGCAGCAACTGCCACACCCAAAGCAGTATGAAAGGCGTTGCAGCCCGGTACCCGGCATTTGACGACATAATCCAGCGCCCCATTACCCTCAGCCAGCGCGTCAACCAGTGCCGGCAAAAATACCAGCAGGCCGAGCCGCTGCGGTTTGAAAGCCAGGACCTGCTGAGTCTGGAAAGTTACGTGGCCCACCAGTCACGCGGTATGCCCGTAGCGCCACCCGACGACAAGCACCTGGACTCCTACCGCCAGCAAGGCCAACAACGCTACACCCAGCGTATCGGCCAGCTCAACCTGTCATGCGCCCAGTGCCATGACGACAACGCGGGCGGCCGTCTGGGCAGCAGCCAGATCCCACAAGCGCACCCCACAGGTTACCCGGTTTATCGGCTGGAATGGCAAACCCTGGGCTCCCTGCAACGCCGGCTGCGCAACTGCATGACTGGCGTACGCGCCGAGCCGTTTGCCTACGGCGCACCAGAACTGGTCGAACTGGAGCTGCACCTGGCAGTACGCGCCAAAGGTATGCAGGTTGAAGCGCCGGGCGTCAGGCCATAAGCTCGGCAATTGATCCGCTACGTTTTCAAGAGCTGCTTGCGCACGTATTCATTGGCTTTTAGGCCGATTTGACACCTGAAAATCGTGTTTTTGCGATGTTTCTTGGGCTCCGACCGCCAACGCGCGGCGCGATGAGTGTTGGCACACAAGTTGCTGGATTGGTGGGGTCTTTCAGATTCTCAGCCTTTTCCATTCACTTCATCGTCGCCTGTCCGGCGATCATTTTCAGGAGCAACCATGAAACGTCGTGACCTATTGGCCGCAAGTGCATCCCTGCTGGCAGCCCCCGCTTTCGTTCACGCCCAGAGCGCATGGCCCACACGCGGCCCTGTTCGGCTGGTGGCACAGTTTCCGCCGGGCGGACTGGTGGATACTGTTTCGCGCATGATGGCCCCCCACTTGTCGCAGGCGCTTGGCCAAACCGTGATTGTTGAAAACCGCGCCGGTGCAGGTGGCCTGGTGGGTACCGACTACGTGTCCAAGCAACCTGCCGACGGCTACACCCTGCTGGTCAGCCACGCATCTGTGCACATTTATGCCACGGCTACTCGCAAAACGATGCCGTTTGACCCAGTCAATGACTTCTCCCACATTGGCATGCTGGTTGAAGCGCCCATGGTGCTGGTGGTACGGGCGCAGTCTCCCTTCCAGACACTGGAGCAATACCTGACGGCCGCCAAAACCAGGCCCGTGCGCTATGGCTCTTCTGGCATCGGCTCTGCCAATCACCTGTTTGGCGAAATGCTGAAGATTGAAGGCAAAGCGCCTAACCATGACCACATTCCCTATCAGGGCAGCGCGCCCGCGATGCAAGACCTGCTGGGCGGGCAAATCGACAGCCTGCTGGACCCGATCACCACCAATGTGGCCCAGCTCAAAGCCGGCTCGCTTCGGGCATTGGCTGTGTCTACCCCGAATCGCCTGCCCGCCCTGCCAACCATTCCAACGTTTGCCGAACTGGGCTTTCCCAAGCTGACGGGCTCGCAGTGGCTGGGTCTGTCTGCACCTAAAAGTTTGCCAGCGCCCATCGTTGCGCGCCTGATAGCGCTGATTCCGGAGATTCTGGCCAAGCCGGACATCGCGGCCCGCCTGGAAGAAATTCAGACATTGCCGCGTAAAAACGCGGTTGTCGGCACTGAGTTTGTCAAACTGATCAGCGGGCAAATCGACACCTGGCGCAGCGTGGCCAAGCTGGCCAACGTTGAGGTGATAACATAATTTTTCCACCCAACATACGAGTGCAACAGGCGCAGGAGATATTTGATTGAACACCGTTCATGCCACTTGCAGCACCCCGGCCACTGCGGCCGAAATCGTCAATGAATTCCTGCGACTGATCATGTTGCCAGACCCTGTCGCGGCCAGTCGCTACACGGCCCCTGGCATGAAGATACTGTTTACGGGCGGCCGACCCATGAACGCCCCGGCTGACTGCACCAAATTCAACGCTTCACGCTACAAATGGGTGAAAAAGCGCATTGAACGCACCGAAGAGGTGATTGCAGGCTCAAACGGTGCTGCACCAGACGAGTCGGTGGTGTACAGCCTGGGGACGTTGTATGGCGAATGGCCGGACGGCACGCCGTTTGAAGGCAACCGCTATGTGGATCGATACGTTGTCAAAAGTGGTTTGATCACCCACATGGACGTGTGGAACGACAGCGCCGAATGGCTGCTGGTGCGCGCTGGCCTGGCCGTACTCTGAACGATGGCTGCGATCTACACCGGCGCCCTGCCGTCGCACGGCCGCTTTGACTACCAGGGCATCCATCAACGCAGTACTTATCGCTGGCCCAATGGTGCTGGCTTGGCTGTTTATATTGGTTTCAACATTGAGCACTTCGCCTTTGGCGAGGGCATGGGCGCGGGCATCGGCCCAGCCAGCCCGCAGCCTGACATACTGAACTACAGCTGGCGCGAGTACGGCAATCGCGTCGGTGCCTGGCGCTGCCTCGACCTGTTCGACAGCCTGTGCCTACCAGCAGCAGCACTCATCAACACCGCGCTGTACGACCACTGCCCGGAGTTGGTAGCCGCCTGCGTGGCACGCGGCGACGAGCTGGTAGGCCACGGACACAGCAACGCAGAACGCCAAGCCGCGCTGAGTGAAGCGGACGAAAAAACCCTGCTGGTGCAGTGCCGCGAACGCATGCAAAAAGAAAGCGGCCAGTCCCCAGCCGGGTGGCTGTCACCGTGGATTTCTGAAAGTCTGCATACGCCCGACCTGCTGGCAGAAACAGGCTACGGCTACACCCTGAACTGGTGCCACGACGACCAGCCCATGCCCATGCGTACCCGAGGCGGCCAGAGCCTGTGGGCCGTGCCCTATCCCCAGGAATTGAACGACATCCCGATGATCGTTGCCCGGCAAATGGACGGCAAAGACTTCGCGCAAATGATCATCGACCAGCTCGATGAAATGCTGGACCAAACGCAAGCGCCCGACGCGCCGCCCCTGGTCATGGGCATCGCCCTGCACCCCTACATCATTGGCCAGCCGTATCGCCTGCGGCATTTGCGGCGTGCGCTGCAGCACGTTGCTGCTGCAAGAGATCGCGGCCAGGTGTGGATGACCACGCCGGGAGAGATTTACCGGCACGCCCTGCACACCAGCGCTTCTGGCAGCTAAACTCTGCTATGTTTACAGGAGCTGCTCGCGCACGTATTCATTGGGTTTGAAGCACTTTTTACAGGTAAAAATGACCTGTTTTTTACTTTTTGCAGCCTGGTAAAGGCCTTTTGAGCCTGACAAACCCTTGAAAGTGTTGTTTTTGACCCATTTTCAGCACCCCTTTATGGCTCCAAGCCAATAGATACATGCGCGAGCAGCTATTCATTCAATAGCAGCTAGTTTGATGCGATCTGCCCAATTGGCGTGGAACTACCCCCTATTAAGGGTCACTTCTTAGATCGCGGCAGATCAGTGCACTTACCATGCGCCACTTCAGCAACCATGTCGATGTTTTCGCCAAAGGTTGGATGCGCGTGAATCGTCTTACCGATGTCTACTGCGTCAGCGCCCATTTCAATCGCTAGGG
>JANNYZ010000006.1:0-9898 GCA_031410335.1 Polaromonas sp.
ACCAGCGCTCTTTGAAAAAGATGTGGCCACTCATCTCGCCGCCCAACGGTGAGTTGACTTCCTTCATCTTCGCCTTGATCAGCGAATGCCCGGTTTTGTACATCAGCGGCACACCGCCAGCGGCTTGAACGTCAGGCGCCAGGCGCTGCGAGCATTTCACGTCAAACACAATCGTGCCGCCAGGCACGCGGCTCAGCACATCGCGTGCAAACAACATCATCTGGCGGTCGGGGTAAATGTTCTGGCCGCCTTGGGTGACGATGCCCAGGCGGTCGCCGTCGCCGTCAAAGGCCAAGCCGAGTTCAGCGCCGGATGTTTTTAGCGCATTGATCAAATCGCGCAGGTTCTCGGGCTTGCTCGGGTCGGGGTGGTGGTTGGGAAAGTTGCCGTCCACTTCACTGAAAAGTTCAATCACCTCACAACCGAGTGCCCGAAAAATGGCAGGCGCCGATGCACCCGCAATGCCGTTGCCCGAATCAATCACGATCTTCATGGGGCGGGCCAGCATGATGTCGCTGGCGATGCGGTCTTGATAGGCGGCGGACACATCCACCTGCCTAATACTGCCCGGGGTTGCGGCCGCAACGATGCTTTCAGCCTGCATGACGTGCTTGAGGCCCTGAATCTCATCGCCATAAATTGCCCTGCCAGCCAACACCATTTTGAAACCGTTGTAGTCCTTGGGGTTATGGCTGCCCGTGACCTGAATGCCTGATGTGCAGAGCGTGCTGGCCGCAAAGTACAGCATGGGCGTGGTCACCATGCCGACGTCAATCACATCCACACCACTGGCGGCCAGGCCGCGTATCAAGGCAGCTGCCAAAACTGGGCCACTCAAACGGCCATCGCGGCCAACGGCAACTGTTTTCTCGTTGGCCAAGACAGCTGCCGTGCCGAAAGCCTTGCCAAGCGCAAACGCCACGTCTTCGTTGATGGTCGATGGCACCACGCCACGTATGTCGTAAGCCTTGAAAATCGACGCGTTCAATTGCATAAGGTGCACACCGTTGGTGTTGTTTGAAAAGGCTTTGATTGTAGGTTGCAAGCGGGCAGGTGACATGTCCGAAAACGGCTAGTCAAAACCGCCAGCACGGGTAAGATAAATGCTATGACCGCGCAAGACATGTCCATTTCAGCAGATGCCTGCTACGCCGCCCTGAAGGCGCGCGATGCACGCTTTGACGGGAGCTTTTTCACGGCGGTCACATCGACCGGCATTTACTGCCGCCCGGTGTGCAGCGTCAAGCTGCCCAAACGCGAGAACTGCCGCTTTTTTGGTCATGCTGCGCAAGCTGAAAGTGCCGGCTTTCGGCCCTGCCTGCGTTGCCGGCCTGAGCTGGCACCGCACTCGGTGGTGTGGTCGATTCAGGATGCGTCTTATATTTTGGCGCATCAGGCAGTTCGTTTGCTGGACGAGCCTGAGAGCTGGTCAGATTCATCGCCGTCCGTCGAGAAATTGGCGTTGAAACTGGGCATCAGTGACCGACATCTGCGCCGTATTTTTGAAGCGCAGTTCGGTGTGTCGCCCCTGCAGTATCTACAAACTCGCAGGCTCTTGATCGCCAAGCAGCTACTGGCAGACACGCAATTGCCCATGACTCACATCGCGTTGATGAGCGGATTTGCCAGCCTGCGGCGCTTTAACGCAGCTTTCGCAGCACACTACAAACTGAACCCAACACAGCTCAGGCGTGCTGTGCCAAAGGCCGACAGCGCGCAAGGCATCACGATACGGCTGGGCTACAGGCCGCCATATGACGTGCCAGCCATGCTGGCGTTCATGGAAACCCGGCGAATTCATACGATCGAATCGATCGCTACGGGCACACATGACCGTGGCTCCAGACGCACATTTGGCATTGAAATAGCAGGCAAAAAACACATAGGCTGGCTACAGATGCGCTTTGACGAGGCGCGTCACCAACTGATGCTGACCGTCAGCGAAACACTGTGCGGTGTGCTGCCGCTGGTGATACGCCGCGTGCGTGCAGCGTTTGACTTGGACGCTGACCCGCAAGCCATCAACGCCGTGTTGCACAGCGACTTTCCCACCGGCGATGGTCTGCGTGTGCCCGGCGCACTGGACGGCTTTGAGCTGGCCGTGCGCGCGGTGCTGGGCCAGCAGATCACGGTGGTCGCGGCGCGTACGCTGGCGCAGCGGCTGGTGGATGCGTTTGGTGAACCCCTACAAACGCCATGGCCGGAGTTGACGCGGCTTTTCCCTACGCCTGCTGTTTTAGCCGCAGCCAGTGGTGACGCGCTGGGTCAGCTTGGGATCGTCAGGCAACGCCAGGCAGCCATCGTTGCGCTGGCCAAGGCGGTCTGTGGTGGCTTGCAACTCCATGGCGGAGCCAATGTGCAGCTGACCACCGAAGCGCTCAAGGCCCTGCCCGGCATCGGCGACTGGACGGCGCAGTACATTGCCATGCGCGCGCTGCGCTGGCCTGATGCGTTTCCGTCAGGCGACGTGGCGCTGCACAAAACACTTGGCGTGCAAGGCCTTAAAAATCCGGCGCGTCTGGCGGAAGCCGCATCGTTGGCCTGGAAGCCGTGGCGCAGCTATGCCGTCATTCGAACCTGGTCGGGTGCATGGCGCGGGGTGGCAGCGTGAACGCTATGAATACAAGAGCTGTTCGCGCATATGAAATATGGGCTAGACACCTAAATGATGCTAAAAATACAGATTAAAAAGGCAATAAAACATGAAATTTGACCCTTCCATCGTTCAAACCCGCTTTCAAAGTCCGCTGGGCGGCATGACGCTGGCCGCTACGCATGCCGGACTGGCTGGCGTGTGGTTTGATGGACAGCGGCATCTGCCTGACGAGTTGGCGGTGCCTTCAGGCTGGCCGACCGATGCAACGCATCCGGTTTTGAAAAAAACCACCCGGCAACTGACCGAGTACTTTGCAGGCCAACGCCGTGATTTTGAGCTGGAACTGGACTTGTCCGGCGGCACGGCCTTTCAGCAAGCGGTGTGGCAGGCGTTGTTGGGCATTGCACCCGGCCAGACCACAAGCTATGGCCGCATCAGCCAAACCATTGGCAACGCAGCAGCGGTGCGTGCGGTGGGTGCAGCCGTGGGCCGCAACCCCGTCAGCATCATCGTGCCCTGCCACCGGGTGCTGGGCTCCAGCGGCTCGTTGACAGGCTATGCTGGTGGGCTTGACCGTAAAACCGCACTGCTCAAGCTGGAGGGTGCCCTTGCCGAGAATGTACTTTGACGACTGCTAAAAAACCCTGGATCGCTGACTATTTGGCGCTGGGCGCGCTGTGGGGCGCTTCCTTTTTGTTCATGCGCTTTTCAACTGTGGAGTTTGGCCCCTTGCCTACCGCAGCGGGCCGGGTAGGCGTTGCAGCACTGTTTTTGCTGCCGATTGTTGTGTGGCGCGGCTTGCTGCCTGAACTGAAGCAGCACTGGCAAAAAATATTTTTTCTGGGCCTCTTTAATTCCGCCATACCGTTTGCCTGTTTTTCTTTTTCACTGCTGGCCATCACTACCGGCCTGTCGGCCATTTTGAACGCCACGGTACCCATGTTTGGCGCGCTGATTGCCTGGGCCTGGCTGAAAGACAAACCCGGCCTGTCGCGCATTGTGGGACTGGTGATTGGTTTTGCTGGCGTCGCGCTGCTCGCCTGGGACAAGTCCACCTTCAGCCTGGACCCCGCCAACCCGTCTGGCGTGGCGCCCGGCTGGGCCGTACTGGCCTGCTTGGTGGCCTGCATTTGCTACGGCATCGCCGCCAGCTTTACCAAAAAATACACCGCAGGCATTTCCCCCATGGTGATTGCAGCGGGCAGCCAGATGGGCGCGACGCTGGCTTTGTGCGTGCCAGCCGCCTTGCTGTGGCCAGCGCAGGTACCCGGTACCCGGGCCTGGCTGTCGCTGCTGGTTTTAGGTGTCGCCTGCACCGGCATCGCGTACATCCTTTTTTTCAGGCTGATCGCCAGCGCAGGGCCGCAGCGCACCCTGACCGTGACCTTTTTGATTCCGGTATTTGCCGTGTTTTACGGCGTCGTATTCCTGCGCGAAATCATCACGCCATGGATGCTTCTGTGTGCAGTAGTGATTGTGTGCGGCACCGCGCTGGCCACCGGTTTGGTGACGTTTAAAGCAAGCCCGCAACCACGTTGATGCTAAGTGCGAGTATCAGCATATTGAAGCCAAATGACAGCACGCCATGCACCAGTGTCAGGCGGCGCATTTCACGCGAGGTGACCTGCACGTCTGAGACCTGGGACGTCATGCCCACAACAAACGCGTAATAAAGAAAATCAAAGTAATCGGGGGGCAACCCGCCCGGAAACTGCAAGCCCGGGCCATCTGGCTCGCCCTGCTTTTCTTCAAAATAGTAGCGGTGCGCATAACGAAAGGTAAACAGAGTCTGAATGAACAGCCATGAAGCCGCCAACGCAAAAACCGACAACCCAATATGCAGGCCGCGCTGCAGGCCCGACAGATCGCGGCTTTGCTGCATCAGCACCGTGATAGCGGCCACACAAGCTGCAGTGGCCAGCAGCAGCACCAAAAACAGGACTGCACTGGGCTCGTCCTGAGCCTGCGCCCGTTCCCGCGTACGCTTGGCGTCAAAACCCACACACAGCCACCAGGCCAGTCCCAGATAAACCGCCAAGCCAGCGCACCACGCCAGCAAACCACGAAACTCCCAACCCATCGGCAATGGCGCAGCAGCCACCGTTAAAGCAGCGATCAGGCCGTATAGCAAGCGCTGCGGGCCGGTGGTTTCAGAAAAGTGTTTTTTCATGCTGATGATTGTGGGGCACAAAGACAATGTCAGGCTCAAATGAAAAAGTCCTGTGGCCTAATGAGCATCAGGACTTTTAAATGGGTGGGCCACGAAGGATCAATTTGTGGGCTGAAAAGCTGTTGTGCTCACAAGAAAAATTACTGTTAAATATCAATCGTCTTGTAAAAATTGACAATCGAAACCATGGTCACCGCGACCCACTGAACCCCGACAACCAGCGTATCGATTTTTCTACCGCCTAGAAGTCGACTCGCTTCTTGTGGCCAGAACCGGGTAAAGCGCAAAATGGTGGCATGCAGGAGTTCGAAGTTCACCTGACGCCATCCATCTCTTGTAGAGTCCTCACTTTGTGGGCCCGCCGATAACGCGAGGGCAGCCCCTAACCCTGGCAGGGAGTAACAATGGTGCGCCAGCGCTCTTTTGCGAGCAGTGACAGCAATGTGACATTTAAAGGCATCCAAAGACAGCAATGAATCCCGATTTTGATGCGCGCCCCTCGGCGCAGGCCTACTTACAGATGGCAACCCGCGTCAGCCGCCTTGGCTGGTGGACGATCGAGCTGCCCAGCCGCAAGCTGACATGGTCCGACGAAACCTGCGTCATGCACGACGCACCAGAGGGCTTTCAACCTTCACTGGCTGAAGGATTGGACACCTTCTTGCCCGAGCATCGCGCTGCGGTGAAGCGCTACGTGGAACTGTGTGCGACGCAGGGAAATTCCTATGATTTCGTGTTGCCAAAAACCACCGTCAAGGGCCGGCACATCTGGGTTCGCTGCATTGGCGAGGCAGTACGTGACGAGTCGGGGCGCATTGTGCGCATGCAAGGTGCGTTTCAGGATGTGACCGAGCTAAAACTGGCGGAGGCGCAATTGCGCAAGGCCCAGGCCGAGATCATGGCGCTCAATGCCGAGCTGGAGTCGCGCGTGCAGCAACGTACGGCCCAGCTTGAATTAGCCAACCGTGAGCTGATGACGGCCAACCGGGAACTGGAGGCGTTCTCGTATTCGGTATCGCACGACCTGCGGGCACCGCTTAATACGATCAATGGCTTCAGTCGGCTGTTGTCGCGGCTGGATCCTTCCCTGCTGGACGCGACAAACCGGCACTTTCTCGAGCGTATCCACGAGGGCACGCTCACCATGGAAAAGATGATCGAGGGCCTGCTCTCATTGGCCCACCTCTCGCGCAAGAAGCTGGAGCTGGAGCGGGTGGACTTGTCGCAGCTGATGAGCCAGATCGAGGCTTCTTTTCGCGAGAGCGAACCCAGCCGCGTGGTGGAAGTCAGCATTGAACCGGGTCTGGAGGTCATTGGCGATCGCGCATTGCTGACCAGCGTCCTGCAGAATCTCTTTGCCAATGCCTGGAAGTTCTCGGCTCGCTGCGATGTGGCTCGAATTGCGTTCGGTCTGCGCACCGATGCGCCAGAAGGCCCTGTTTATTTTGTTTCGGACAACGGCGCCGGCTTTGACATGGCGCACTCCGCCAAGTTGTTTGCCGCGTTTGAACGGCTGCATTCGCCCACCGATTTCTCCGGTACCGGCGTTGGCCTGGCCACTGTCAAGCGCGTGGTGGAGCGCCACGGTGGGCGCGTCCATGGGGAAGGACAGGTCGGTGAAGGCGCTACCTTCTATTTCACATTGGCAAACAACCTCCAGCACGGGTAGAGCCATGAATCGCCCGGTGTTTTGAGGAGGCTCAAATCTCTGAGAGGACAAAGCCATCACGAGACAAACCGGTTTGGCCTTGCAGCAGCGAGCGAGTTGTGCATATCAAGCCCCGTTGGGGCGTTTGCTACCTGAGAGCGTCAGAAAACAAAAAAGCCCCGTAAAACGGGGCTTTTAGGGGTGTTTTTAGGACTGTGCTGGACGGTCTAAAACTTAACCTTGGCGGAGCGGACGGGACTCGAACCCGCGACCCCCGGCGTGACAGGCCGGTATTCTAACCAACTGAACTACCACTCCTGGTAGTGGCAACCTCTGCTCTTTCGAGCCAAGTGCCTTCATTGCTGAAGGCTGCTGCCTGCTTGTGCCGTATCACTTTGCAGTGAAAACTTGGCGACCCCACGGGGATTCGAACCCCGGTACTCACCGTGAAAGGGTGATGTCCTAGGCCTCTAGACGATGGGGTCAAAGCCTTGGAACTTGCCAAGCGAACTTTTGCTTTCACGCAAATCCGTCTGACAAAACCTCTAAATCAAAATTCTTAAATTCTCAACGATTCACCAACCGAATTGGTGGAGGTAAACGGGATCGAACCGATGACCTCTTGCATGCCATGCAAGCGCTCTCCCAGCTGAGCTATACCCCCTCTGGAATGTGCATTGCTGCAAATTCCGTCAAGCCTTGAATTATAGCCCGAAAAATACTGCCGTATCAAATCCTGAGCCGGGCAATCACATCTTCGCGCATCATCAGCTCCAAAATCGCATCGAGTGACGGCGTTTGCGGCGTGCCCATGACCAGCACGCGCACTGGCATGGCGAGTTGCGGCATTTTCAAACCGCTTTGACCCAAGACCTGTTTGATGGCAGCCGCAATACCGGCTTTGTTCCATTCGCAGCTTGTGAAAGCATCAGCCAATAATGTCAATGCGGGGCGTACCGCATCGGTCACGTGCAGCGCCACATCTTCGGCATTGGCTTGCCCACCCTTGACGAGCACTTGCAGCCAGTGAGCCAGCTCGACCAGCGTGCTGCAGCGGTCTTTGAAAAGGCCACAGCCGCGCGTCAGGCGCGCATCATCCAGACTGCTGGCTACTTGCGCGTCCAGAAAAGGTTTGACCGCATCTGCCAGTGCAGCATCACTCATGGCCTTCAAATGCTGCGCGTTGACCCAGCGCAATTTGGCTTCGTCAAACTGCGCGGCGCTTTTGCCCAAGTGGTCCAGGTTGAACCACGCCACAAACTGCTCACGGCTGAAAATCTCGTCGTCACCATGGCTCCAGCCCAGGCGTGCGAGGTAGTTCACCATGGCATCGGGCAAATAGCCTTCAACGGCATATTGCGTGACCGCTTTGGCACCGTTACGCTTGCTCATTTTTTCACCCTGCTCATTGAGCACGGTGGGCAGGTGGGCGTACACCGGCACGTCTTTGCCAAGCGCTTTGAAAATGTTGATCTGGCGCGGCGTGTTGTTGACGTGGTCGTCACCCCGAATCACATGCGTGATGGCCATGTCGATGTCGTCCACCACCACGCAAAAGTTGTAGGTGGGCGTACCGTCGGGCCGCGCAATCACCAAGTCGTCCAGCTCGTCGTTGCTGATCTCGATGCGGCCTTTGACCTTGTCGTCCCACACGACGCTGCCGCCTTGCGGGTTTTTAAACCGCAGCACGGGCTGCACACCTTCAGGAATCGCAGGTAACGTTTTACCGGACGCAGGCCGCCAGGTACCGTCATAGCGCGGCTTTTCTTTGGCTTGTGTTTGTGCCTCGCGCAGCGCGTCCAGCTCGGCCATGCTCATGTAGCAGGGGTAAACATGCCCTGCGGCTTGCAGGTCGGCCAGCACAGCCTTGTAGCGGTCCATGCGCTGCATCTGGTAGAACGGGCCTTCGTCGTGGTTCAAGCCCAGCCAGCGCATGCCTTCGATGATCACATCGACCGACGCCTGATTGGAGCGCTCGACATCGGTGTCTTCAATCCGCAGAATAAAGTCGCCACCCGTTGAGCGTGCAAACGCCCACGGGTACAGGGCCGAGCGAATGTTGCCGAGGTGAATGAAGCCGGTGGGTGATGGTGCAAATCGTGTGCGAGTTTTCATGCCAATGTATCCAGACCACGCAGCAAATCAGCCTTGATGTCTTCCATATGCTCAAGGCCAACTGCCAGGCGAACCAGGCCTTGGCTGATGCCTGCGGCTTGTCGCTGCTCTTCCGTCAAGCGGCCATGTGATGTGGTGGCTGGGTGGCAAATGATGGTTTTGGTATCACCCAGGTTAGTAGCAATGCTCATCACGCGACTGCTGTTGATGACATGAAATGCATTGGCACGTGCAGCCTCTACGGTGTCGCCACGCAGGTCAAACGACAGCACAGCACCGCCCAGTCCGGACTGCTGGCGCATCGCCAGTTCGTGCTGCGGGTGTGACGCCAGACCGGGGTAATAAACACGTGCCACGGCTGGCTGGGTTTCAAGCCATTTGGCAACGGCCAGTGCGTTCGCGCTTTGCGCCTGCATGCGTATGTTCAGGGTCTCAAGGCCTTTGAGCACCACCCACGCATTGAAAGGCGCCAGCGTCATGCCCGCGGTGCGAACAACCGGGCCAAACACATCAGCAATGATTTTGGATGGTCCACAAATCGCGCCAGCCATCACACGGCCCTGGCCGTCCAGGTACTTGGTGCCCGAATGCATGACCAGATCAGCGCCAAATTCAACCGGACGCTGCAGGGCGGGCGAGCAAAAGCAGTTGTCTACCGCGAGCAGCGCACCCACGCTATGCGCCAGGTCAGCCAGCGCAGCAATGTCGCACACCTCAGTCAGCGGATTGGTGGGCGTTTCAGCAAACAGCAATTTGGTGGTGGGGCGCAGCGCGGCCTTCCATTCAGCCACATCGGTCTGCGACACAAAGCTGGTCTGCACACCAAACTTTCCAAACTCGCGGCCAATCAAATTGATGGTGGAGCCGAACATGGAGCGCGAGCAGATCACATGGTCACCCGACTTCAGGAGGCCCATGCACATCATCAAAATCGCGCCCATCCCCGTTGAAGCGCCGATGGCGGCTTCAGTCCCCTCCATCGCGGCCAGCCGACGCTCAAAACTGGTGACTGTGGGGTTGGATGTACGGCCGTAGGTGTAACCCTCTTCAGTGCTGGCAAAACGCCGGGCTGCAGTTTCAGCATCAGGCTGTATAAACCCACTGGTCATGTACAGGGCTTCAGAATTTTCGCCGTATTGACTCGGGTCAATGGCAACGCGAACCGCCAGCGTGTCGCGGTGCAGGCCGTCAGGTAATTTTTTTGCCATGGGCTTCATGCCTCCTGCGGGTTGGGCAAGGCCAGGCGCGACACGTCGACGCCGCCTTCTTCACTGCCGTCAATGCGCTGTGCGTTCA
Source organism: Polaromonas sp. (assembly GCA_031410335.1). Taxonomy (GTDB): domain Bacteria; phylum Pseudomonadota; class Gammaproteobacteria; order Burkholderiales; family Burkholderiaceae_C; genus Polaromonas. The sequence goes on from JANNYZ010000006.1 coordinate 9,826, forward strand.
TGGCGGCAATACTTTCAGCCGTGATGTCGCCCGTGATGTACACGCCGTCAAAACACGAGGCGTCAAAACCATC
>JANNYZ010000007.1:0-7895 GCA_031410335.1 Polaromonas sp.
CTTTGGCGCTCCTCCTTGACCTCCGCAAAACGCATCGGCAACCCACTCCTGTTACGGATGCTTGTGATTTCAAAACTCAAATGCAAAACCCCGTTTCTAGCAACGGGCATGGCGTGTTTGTCGCAGCGAAATCAAGGAGGAGCCCCCTTCCCCAGGTTCGGGGGCGGGGGACATTCGCGGAGACAAATACGCCGTGGCCGTTGCGGGTAAATAGACGCACCATGTGGAAATCACCGAAATAAGCACTGATAGAAAAGTAAAACAATGTTCACAAAAATCCTAATCGCCAACCGGGGCGAAATCGCCTGCCGCGTCATCCTCACTGCCCGCAAGATGGGCATCAAAACCGTTGCGGTTTACTCTGATGCTGACAAAGACGCACGCCATGTTGAACTGGCTGACGAGGCTGTCAATATTGGCCCCGCACCCAGCCGCGACAGTTATTTGCAAGCCGAAAAAATCATTGCAGCCTGCAAACAAACCGGTGCGCAAGCAGTGCACCCAGGCTACGGCTTCCTCAGTGAAAACTCAGGCTTTGCCAAGCGGGTTGAAGAAGAGGGCATCATCTTTATCGGCCCCAAGCATTACTCGATCGCCGCGATGGGCGACAAGATTGAATCCAAAAAACTGGCGGGTACAGCGGGAGTCAATTGCATTCCGGGTGTGAATGACGCCATAGAAACGGCTGAAAAAGCTGTCGAGATTGCCAAAGGCATTGGCTACCCGGTCATGATCAAGGCCAGTGCGGGTGTGGTGGCAAGGGCTTGCGGGTCGCCTTTAATGACAAAGAGGCGTTTGAAGGCTTTACCTCTTGCCGCAACGAAGCCAAAAACAGCTTTGGCGATGACCGCGTGTTCATTGAAAAGTTTGTTGAAGAGCCGCGCCACATTGAAATCCAGTTGATGGGTGACGGCCACGGCAACGTGATTTACCTCAACGAGCGCGAGTGCTCCATCCAGCGCCGTCACCAGAAAGTGATTGAAGAAGCGCCATCGCCCTTCATTACCGATGCCACCCGCAAAGCCATGGGCGAGCAGGCGGTGCTGCTGGCCAAAGCCGTGAAGTACCAGAGTGCCGGCACGGTGGAGTTTGTGGTCGGCAAAGACCAGTCGTTTTAATTACTTGAAATGAAAACCCCCCAGCCGGTTGAAAACACCGTGACGGAGTGCATTAACGGGCGTGATGTGGTGGAGCTGATGATTCGTGTGGCGGCTGGTGAAAAGCTGCCGCTTGAACAAAAAGACGTACAGCGCAACGGCTGGGCGATGGAATGCCGCATTAACGCTGAAGACCCGTTCCGCAGCTTTTTACCGAGCACGGGGCGACTGGTGCGCTTTCAGCCACCTAAAGAAACCATGTTTGCAGCGGATACAACCAAGCTGCAAGGTGTGCGGGTCGATACCGGCGTGCAGGACGGCGGCGAGATACCGATGTTTTACGACTCGATGATTGCCAAACTCATCGTGCACGGCACAGACCGGCTCGATGCGATTGCCAAAATGCGTGAAGCACTCAATGGTTTTGTGATTCGCGGCATCAGCAGCAACATCCCATTTCAGGCGGCTTTGCTGGCGCACCCCAAGTTTGTGGCGGGTGACTTCAACACTGGGTTTATTGCCGAGAACTATGGCAAGGGTTTCTCGGCTGAAGACGTGCCGCACGATGACCCCGACTTTCTGGTGGCGCTCGCTACCTACGTCAACCGCCGCATGCTGGGCCGCGCAGCGGGCATCAGTGGGCAGCTACCCGGTCACGGGGTGGAGGTGGGTGAAGAGTTTGTCGTGATTCAGCTCGGCGCAGCGGGTCAAAACACGCAAAAGAACGTTCTGGTGGCTGATTTTGAGGCCAAATCGGGCTCCAGCCGAATAGATACGAGTGCTAGCAGCTATGAAATATGTAGCAACTGGCATCTGGGTGGTGCGCGTATTCGCGGCACAGTGAATGGCCAACCATTCACGGCACAGGTCGAGCGAGGTGTGGGCAAGAACCCTCTTGCCATCCGCGTGGCGCACAACGGCACACAGCTGGACGCGATGGTGCTGAGCCCGCGAGCTGCGGCTTTGCATGCGCTGATGCCATACAAAGCGCCACCTGACATGAGCCGCTACGTGCTGTCGCCCATGCCCGGTCTGCTGGTCGATGTGGCCGTCAAGGTCGGCCAGAAAGTACAGGCCGGTGAGCGTGTGGCGGTGATCGAAGCCATGAAGATGGAAAATGTGCTGTTCGCAATCGCTGATGGGGTGGTCGGCAAGGTGCTGGCTGCCAAGGGTGAATCGCTTACAGTGGACCAGCCGATCGTCGAATTTGCATCAACGTAAACGAGGAAAGATCATGAATATCCAGGAATTTGAAGCCCACCTGAAAGCCGATCACTTTGACGAAATAGTCTCGCTTCAAAAGCCCGTCGGCTATGCCATGGGCGAGCACACCCACCCGTTTGAAGCTAGAGCACTGATCACCCAAGGCGACATCACACTCACCGTTGACGGTGCGGCTACCACCTATGGCGTCGGCGATATTTTTCGCTTGCCCGCGCAAACACCGCATCATGAAAATGCTGCGGCGCATGGCGTGACTTATCTTGTGGGCCGTAAACACCCGGCCAGCGCATGACCCGACCTTTCAAAGTGCTCGGTATCCAGCAAATAGCCATTGGCGCGCCCAGCAAAGACCGCTTGCGCACCCTGTGGGTAGATATGTTGGGGCTTGAAGTGACGGGCAATTTTGTCAGCGAACGTGAAAACGTTGACGAGGACATTTGCGCCATTGGCAGCGGGCCTTTCAAGGTTGAAGTTGACCTGATGCAGCCGCTCGATATCGACAAAAAACCAGCCGTGCACACCACCCCTTTGAACCACGTCGGCCTGTGGATAGACGACCTGCCCGTGGCGGTTGATTGGCTGAGCGCCCAGGGCGTTCGTTTTGCACCCGGCGGCATTCGCAAGGGTGCAGCGGGCTACGATATCTGTTTTATGCACCCCAAGGCCAATGATGAATTTCCGATAGCGGGAGAGGGCGTGCTGATTGAGCTGGTGCAGGCACCGGCTGAAGTCGTCGCCGCGTTTTCGGCCCTTGCTGGTTCGGCCTGAGCCACCCTTTTTTAACTGGAACACTCCCCCATGGATTTAAGCCGTTTCCCCCGTCGCCGTTACACCCAGGGCTTCACGCCACTGGAGCACATGCCCAACTTCACGAAAGCCCTGCGTGCTACTTGCCCCGATGGTGCGGGCCCGAATGTCTGGATCAAGCGAGACGACATGCTGGGCCTGAGCCCCGGCGGCAACAAAACCCGCAAGCTCGAATTTCTGGTGGCCGACGCGCTGGGCCAAGGTGCTGACACATTGATCACCTGCGGCGCGCCACAGTCCAACCATTGCCGCGCCACGCTGAGCGCCGCCATCAAGGAAGGCATGAAGTGCCGTTTTGTGATTGAAGAGCGCGTGCCCAACAGCTACAAGCCGAACGCCAGTGGCAACAACTTTTTGTTCCGCCTGCTGGGTGTGGAGGCCATCACCGTGGTGCCTGCTGGTACCAACATGCTGGCCGCCATGCAGCAGGTGGCTGACGATGTGGCCAAGCTGGGTCGCAAGGGCTACATCGTGCCCGGCGGTGGGTCGAACGCGATTGGCGGCTTGGGCTATGTGGCCTGTGCACAAGAGCTGCAGCAGCAGTTTTTTGACCAGGGTGTGCAGATCGACAAAATTGTGGTGGGCTCGGGCAGCTCCGGCACGCACGGCGGCTTGCTGGCGGGTTTTTTGGGCAACCACATTCACATTCCCCTCATCGGTATCGGCGTCAGCCGCGACCCGGCAGACCAAAATCCGCTGGTGCACAAAGAGGCTCAAGCCGTGTGCGATTTGCTGGGTCTTGGCATCACCGTGTCGGCTGACGCAGTCGTGAGCCATGGCAACTGGTGGCGGCCCAAGTATTCAGTGCCCAATGCCGCGATGGTTGAGGCCGTGCAACTGCTGGCGCGCACCGAGGCAATCTTGCTCGACCCGGTTTACACCGGGAAAATCATGGCCGGGCTGATTGGGTTGGCGCGCCAAGGCCATTTCAAGCGTGACGAGAACGTGCTGTTTATCCACACCGGTGGCGCGCCGTCGCTGCATGCCTACGAGGCTGAAGTGCTGGGCCTGGTGGACATGCCCACCTAGCTCCCGGTTAAGGCTTGGCTGATCGCGCGGCCCTGGACTTGGCCAGCGCGGCTGCAATCACGGACTGTTTCAGGCTTTCAGGGCTTGTCTCAGCCGTGTTTTGAGCCGTTTTTAAAGGTGTTTTAGGGCTTTTGACCAATGGATACGTGCGCAAGGAGCTATGAAATGTATAGCGATTGAGCGCCTCGTCAGCCTGCACGTCTGACCATGCCGCCCAGCCCGTCTGCTCGCCGGTCACGTTTTCCAGACTGATGCAGTCGACCGGACACACCGCTATGCACAGCTCGCAGCCGGTGCAATGCTGCTCAATCACGGTGTGCATCATCTTGTTGCTACCCAAAATCGCGTCGGTCGGGCACACCGGCAGGCACAGCGTGCAGCCTATGCACCAGGCCTCATCTATCACGGCGACGCTGCGTGGCGCTTCCAGGCCGTTGGTGGGGTTCAGGGGCAGGGTGGGCTGGCCGGTGATGGCCGCCAGCCTGGCCACGCCCTCAGCACCGCCGGGCGGACACTGGTTGATGGCGACCTGGCCGTCAGCAATCGCTTCGGCGTAGGCCTTGCAGTCGGGGTAGCCGCAACGCGTGCACTGCGTTTGGGGCAGTGCAGCGTGAATGCGGTTGGCAAGCTGGTTTCGGTCAGGGTTTGTCACCCTCCGATTGTCCCGCTTTATGAGCCGCGAGCTGCTTTTGCAGGCGCACGCCTGGCAGCGGTCTTGGCAGCGGTCTTCGCTGCGGGTTTTGCAGCAGCCTTCCCGGCTGGTTTAGCCACAGGCTTGGCTATCGGTTTGACAAGCGCCAGCTTTTTAGGCGTAGCCGAGGCTGCAATCGCCTTGGCTGCCGGCTTGTTGCTCTTGTTGGCTTCCAGAATGAAGGCCTTGACGGCTGGGTAAACCAGCTCGCGCCAACGCCTGCCGCTGAAGATACCGTAATGCCCTGCGCCTTTGGCTTCAAAGTGTTTTTTGTGTGCTGCGGGCACGCCGGTGCACATATCAAGAGCAGCTTCGGTCTGCCCAGAGCCTGAAATATCGTCCAGCTCGCCCTCGACTGTCATGACCCGCGTGGTTTTGATGTCACCCGGTTTGACCCGTTCCAGCTTGCCGCTGGTTGACTTGACATCCCATGTGCCATTGACCAGCTTGAACTGCTGGAACACCACGTCGATGGTTTCCAGGTAGTAGTCAGCGTCCATGTCCAGCACGGCGTTGTACTCGTTGTAAAACTTGCGGTGAACTTCCGCGCTGGCCTCGTCACCTTTGACAAGGTCTTTAAAGTAATCGAAGTGGCTGGTGGCGTGGTTACTGGGGTTCATCGCCACAAAGCCGGTGTGCTGCAAAAAGCCAGGGTACACACGGCGGCCAGCGCCTGGGAAGTTGCTGGGCACGCGGTAAATCACATTGTTTTCAAACCATGAGTAAGGCTTGTTCATGGCCAGGTTGTTGACAGCGGTAGGTGATTTGCGCGCGTCAATCGGTCCGCCCATCATGGTCATCGACAGCGGCGTGGTCTCGCCGCGGGTGGCCATCAGCGAGATAGCCGCAAACACCGGCACGGTAGGCTGGCAGACGCTGATGACGTGGCAATTGCCGTATTTGCCCTGCAGATGCTTGATGAACTCCTGAACGTAATTGACGTAGTCATCCAGGTGAAACTCACCGTCTGAGAGCGGCACCAGGCGCGCGTTTTTCCAGTCGGTGATGTAAACCTTGTGGTCTTTGAGCATGGTCTTGACGGTGTCGCGCAGCAGCGTGGCGTAGTGGCCCGACAGCGGGGCCACAATCAGCACAGCGGGCTGGTTTTTCAGGTGCTCCAGCGTCGCACTGTCGTCGGTGAAGCGCTTGAAGCGGCGCAGCTCGCAAAAGGGTTTGTCTATCTCGATGCGTTCATGGATGGCGATTTCAACGTCCCCGTCCACAATGTTTTGGATGCCAAAAACAGGTTTCTCATAGTCCTTGCCCAGGCGGTAAATCAGCTCGTAACCGGCGGCCACGCGCTGTACAAACGGGTTTTGCGCCATTGGCGACGCGCTGTTGCTGTACAGCTTGGCAGCGGCCTGCGCAAAGTCAACAAAGGGCTCCATCAGGGTACGCTGGGTTTCGTAAACTTGGTAAAGCATGGTTCTAACCTTCGGAAATTTAATAATGGTGCAGTGCAACAATATAACAGGGGCTGGCCTTGCATGTTGGAGAGCAAACACCAATATGAACGTCAGAGCCCAACCCGTCAAGTAACCCGCCAAGGCCCATCATGATCGCCAACACCGACCCCGCCGCACTCGACCGCATCGCATCGCTGAAGAAATCTGACCGCATGCCGGTCATGTTTTTGGGCCATGGCAGCCCCATGAATGCGCTGCCTGGAAATGACTATTTCAAAAGCTGGCACGCTTTGGGGGCTGAATTCGGCTCAAAAATGGCCCGGCCCCAGCTTATTTTGTGCATTTCAGCCCATTGGCTGACAGAAGGCTGGCAGCTGACGGCCATGGCACAGCCCAAAACCATTCACGACTTTGGCGGCTTCCCGCAGGAGCTGTTTGACCAGCAATACCCCGCACCGGGCGACACCGCAGCCGCCCAAGCCATCAGTCAGCTCGTCCGCCAGCGCGGCTCTTTGCCGCTGGGGCTGGACGAGAAAGACTGGGGCCTGGACCACGGCACTTGGGGCGTTTTGAAGCCCATGTTTCCCGGCGCTGATATCCCGGTGATTCAGCTCAGCATGGACTATTCAAGAGCGCCTGAAGACCATTACGGCCTGGCCCAGCAGCTCAAAGCCTTGCGTGACAGGGGCGTGCTGATCGTCGGCAGCGGCAACATCGTTCACAACCTGCGGCAAATGCAGCGCGGCGCAGCGGCCAACCAGGCGTATGACTGGACGCTTGAGTTTGACCAGACGACGGGCGGGCTGATTCAGCAAGGCAATCTGGGGGCGCTGCAAAACTTCCTGAAGCTGGGCAGCCTGGCCAAGATGGCGCACCCTACGCATGAACATTATTTGCCGCTGCTTTATGCGGCTGGGGCTGTGGATGGCAAGGAGCCGGTGCGGTTTTTCAATACTGACTATCAGGGTGGGTCGATTGCTATGCGGTCTGTGGTTTGGGGTTAGTTTTAGAGGTTTTTTTGCCCGTTTTCAGGTGTATTTTAGGGCTCCAAGTCAATGGATATATGCGCGAGCAGCTCCTGAATTAATAGCGCTGTGCTTTGCGAGGTTTGCCGGGAGTCGCCCGGCTGCGAGTCACTTTCTTTTACTTCGCCAAAAGAAAGTAACCAAAGAAAAGGCGACCCGCAGTCTGGGTCCCTGCGCTTCGCTTCGGGCACCTTGCGGTGCTCAGAAAAAGCGGGGTCACGTGCAAACTCGCTACGCTCAGACAAGCACGCGCCCTGATCCGCTTTTTCTTGCGCTCCTCAGCCCAGCCAGGACGGGGTGGGAATGAATTCGGATTCGGAGAGTCTGCAAGCGCTTTGCGCTTGCAGACGATTCTGTGTTTGTCTTTTCTCCCATCCCGTCCTGGCTGAGCCGAGCAGCGCAGATGGAGGCGGAACGTCGGGCCAAACTTGTTTGAGCGCAGCGAGTTGTTTGGACCGCCGCCGGAATCGAGCAGCACAGGTTGCCCGTAGCGAAGCGTAGGGACTCAGACTGCGGGTCGCCTTTCTTTTCCTTAGGTTTCTTTGGCGAAGCAAAGAAAAGTAAGTCGCCCGCCGGGGCGAGTCCCGGCAAACCTAGCAAGGGATAACGCTATAAA
>JANNYZ010000008.1:0-20814 GCA_031410335.1 Polaromonas sp.
GCGAATACGCTTTCCCCAAAATACCTGACTTTTATGGTTGAGCAAGATGATGCCGACGTTGGGCCTGAAGCCGTCCCGGTCGAGCATAATCAAACCTCAAATTTTTTAAACTGAGTCCATTATGCACAGCGAACTCAGCAATGCCAAGCGTTACGCATATGACGTGCCAGCAGCACCCCACCTTCATCTAGAAAAATAGCCCATGAAAGCCTCGCAGTTCTACATCTCCACCCTCAAAGAAGCGCCCGCCGACGCAGAAATTGCCAGCCACCAGCTGATGACGCGCGCCGGCATGATTAAAAAGCTGGGCGCTGGCATTTACAGCTACATGCCCATGGGCTTGCGGGTGATCCGCAAGGTTGAGGCGATTGTGCGGGATGAGATGAACAAGGCAGGCGCAGTTGAAATGACAATGCCCGTGATCCAGCCCGCGGAGCTGTGGCAAGAAACTGGTCGTTTTGAAAAAATGGGCCCGGAGCTGCTGCGTATCAAAGACCGCCATGACCGTGACTTTATCGTGCAACCGACCAGCGAGGAAGTGGTCACTGACGTGATGCGCCAGGACATTAAAAGCTACAAGCAGTTGCCGAAAAACCTGTACCAGATACAAACCAAGTTTCGCGACGAACGCCGTCCCCGCTTTGGCCTGATGCGCGGGCGCGAGTTCATCATGAAGGACGCCTACAGCTTTGACCGCGACGAGGCGGCAGCCAAAGTCAGCTACCAGAACATGGCAGCGGCCTACCGCAGGATTTTTGATCGCTTTGGCTTGAGCTACCGCGCAGTAGCAGCCGACAGCGGTGCGATTGGCGGCGATTTGAGCGAAGAGTTTCAGGTGATTGCCGCCACGGGCGAGGACGCCATCGTGTACTGCCCGACAAGCGACTATGCGGCGAACATGGAAAAGGCCGAGTCGCTGGCACCACAAGTTGAGCGCAAAGCTGCGACGCAGACCATGACCAGGACCGCCACGCCGGGCAAGGCAACATGCGCTGAGGTGGCAGAGCTGCTGGGCATACCGCTGGCGTCTACCGTCAAGTCGCTGGTGCTGGCCACCGACACGCTGAATGACAAAAACGAAGTCGCCAAAACGCAGATCTGGCTGCTGCTGCTGCGCGGTGACCACGACATGAATGAAGTCAAGGTCGGCAAGTTGCCGGGCCTTTCAGGCTTCAGATTCGCCACCGTGCCTGAGATTGAAAACCACTTTGGCTGCAAGCCTGGCTACCTGGGGCCGATCAACATGCGTCACCCCGTCAAGCTGGCGGTCGACCGTGAGGTGACGGTGATGGTCGACTGGGTCTGCGGCGCAAACGAGCCCGAGTTCCACCTCACAGGCGTTAACTGGGGCCGCGATCTGCCCGAGCCTGACCTCATCGCCGACATCCGCAACGTCGTGGCGGGCGACGCATCGCCCGACGGCAAAGGCGTTCTTGCCATCGAGCGCGGCATTGAAGTCGGCCACGTTTTCTATCTAGGCACCAAATACAGCAAAGCCATGAACGCCACCTTTTTAGGCGAAAACGGCAAGCCGCAATTTTTAGAGATGGGCTGCTACGGCATTGGCATCACCCGCCTGCCTGCCGCTGCTATTGAGCAGAACCACGATGCCAAAGGCATCATCTGGCCCGATGCGATTGCACCGTTTACCGTGGTGCTGTGCCCCATCAGCCCCGACCGTTTTGCAGACGTCAAACAGGCCGCTGACACGCTATACGCCGAGCTGATAGCTGCAGGTGTGGACGTGATTCTGGACGACCGCAACGAGCGCCCAGGCGCCATGTTTGCCGACTGGGAACTCATTGGCGTACCGCACCGAGTGACGATTGGCGACCGCGGCCTGAAAGAAGGCCACCTCGAGTACCAGCACCGGCGCGATTCCGAGCCTACCAAGGTGGAGGCTGCCACTGCATTGGACTTTATCAAGGGCAAGCTGGGGCTGTAAACCGTGTCCGAGAGCTTTTTCAACCGCAGAAGCGCCTTGCAGGCGTCTGTTTACATGTGCGGCCAGCTACTATTTTTAGAGCAAGCCAAGGCTGGCGCGCAAGTCGAAGAGCCGCTGATCGACTCGGTGCGGACAGCACTCAGTTCAGCCATTGCCAACCACGCTCCGCCGGTACCCGAGTTCAGAGACACCGAAAGCCGACTGGCCTACCTGCGTTGGCTAGGTGCCATGAGCGACCGGCTGCTGAGCAAAAAATCAGAGCTACAAATCCGCAAAGAGTTTTTGCAAACCGTCTGGTACGAAAGCAAGCGCGCCGGGCTGGACACGGCGCTGGTGCTGGGACTGATTCAGGTCGAAAGCAACTTTCGCAAATTTGCGGTCAGCGTTGTGGGTGCGCGCGGCTATATGCAGGTTATGCCGTTCTGGGCACGTTTGATTGGTGACGGCGATGCAAGTAAACTTTTTCACATGCAAACCAACCTGCGTTTCGGCTGCGTGATCTTGCGCCATTACCTGGACCGCGACAGAGGCGATCTGTTTATGGGCCTGGGCCGCTACAACGGCTCTCGCGGCAAGGCGCCCTACCCCGATGCCGTGCTGGGGGCCCGCAGAAAGTGGGAATTCAATGGCTGACCGGCTCCAGCAATGTCGCAGGCTGCTGTTAGTGTCTAGCCTCTTGGGCCTGCTGGGGCTGAGCCATGCGCCCCTGCTATCTGCACAGGACGCCAACAACGTACTGGGCTTGCCTGCCGTACCGCAGCGCCCCGCTACGCCTGCCGCTACGGGCGCATCAGGCGGCCAGAAAGCAGTGAGCAACACGCCCACAGATGCCCAAATCAAATCTGTGTTGTCAGGCAAGATCACGGCCGCGTCGAATTACCAGAACGGCCTGCTCAGGGTTCACGTGACAACTGAAAAAACTTTTGTGGGTGACGCAGCGCGCGCGCAAGCCCTGCAGGCCGCCCGACTGATCCAGCGCGACGCGCGCACGGCCTGCGGCAAGCTGTGCAAGCCTGCGCCCATGCCTGCGCCCACGATTGAGGCAGACAACACCCTGAGCTTTGACATTGTGGTGCAAGGCTATCAGGGCAACATGAGCACGCCAGACATGATTAACCTGGTCAGCGGCAAGCGCGTCGGCGCGGCAAAGCAGGCAGAACCTGTGGCTGCAGACGCACCCGCCACCCCACCCACCGGACCAGCCAGCGCAAGCAGTCGTCCCTGACAATGACGGACCGGTTTGTCGCGATCTTCTGTCTGGTCGCGGCATGCGTGTTTTTGGGGCAAAAACCCGCCAGCGCAGCTACTTTTGCCTTGCAACCTGCCGATGCATATGGCCCGGTGTCCATCCTCATTCAGGGGCAAATCCAGGCAGGCGATTTTGAAAAATTCCAGACCTTCTTGTTGCTGCCCGGACGCCTGAAGGCCTACACCAACTATGTCTGGTTGGACTCCACGGGTGGCAACCTGCTTGAGGCCATGAAATTCGCCAACCTGTTTGAAAAAAGCAGCGCCAGCGTGGTGGTGGGTCCTGACGGCAAGTGCTACAGCGCCTGCTTCATGATGTTTGCAGGCGGTGTTGACCGGTGGCTGTACGCTTTTGGCGAACTGGGTGTGCACCAGGTGTCGGTCAGCTTTGCGGCCGGTCTGCCAGTGCCGGAAAAAGCTGCAATAAACGAGTTGGCACAGACCGCAACAAACAACGCATCGGCCTACCTCGCTGCGCAGGGCATTCCGCAGACACTCGTGCGAAAAATGCAGGAGACCCCGGACAGCGAGATGTTCATGATCAACACACTGATGATCAAACGCGAAGGCTGGCAACGACTGATGGCCTTGCAACCCCAATTTCTACGGGCCGTTGAACAGTCCTGCGGCAAGCAGCCAGAGCCAGTTACACCACTATGGAGTGCCTGCAAGGTGGCTTTTCAAACGCGTCGTACCAGACAATTTGTCTCAGACGAACTGGCCCTGCTGGACTCAGGCCAAGCCAGTGCGCTGTTTGCACAAGACCAAACCGTCAGGGCCAGGGCAGCCTACGACACCCTGAAATAACAGCTATTTCAGCCTTTGGTGGGCGGGTTGTTGTAAACGAAGTTGGAGTACGTGTGCTCGGCAAAGCGATGCCACAACATCACGTCGGCGCGAAACTTTTTCCACGGCTCGTACATTTTGCGGAAGGCCGGGTTTTTGTCTGCTTCTTCAGCGTACAGCTCAAAGGCTGCGTTTTGCGCCGCTTTCAGCATTTCGGTTGGGTAGGCGTGCAGTTTCACGCCGTTGCCGACCAAGCGTTTCAAGGCGGGTGGATTTTTAAAGTCGTATTCAGCCATCATGTCACCGTTGGCTTCGGCGGCGGCAGCTTCAAAAGCGGCCTGATAGTCTTTCGGCAGTGCGTCCCAGGTTTTGCTATTGACGTAAAACGAGTACATCGAATTGCTCTCCCACCAGCCGGGATAGTAGTAATGCGGCGCGACCTTGTAAAAGCCCAGCTTTTCATCGTCATACGGGCCCACCCACTCAGCGGCGTCAATGTTTCCCTTTTCAAGTGCCTGGTAAATCTCGCCACCCGGCAGTTGCAACGGGACCGCACCAAGTCGGGTCATCACCTCGCCACCCAAACCAGCGATGCGAATTTTCAGGCCTTTCAGATCGTTGAGTGTTTTGATTTCCTTGCGAAACCAGCCGCCCATCTGCACGCCGGTATTGCCACCCGGGAAGTTGACAATGCCGTAGTCACGCATGAAGTCCCGCACAAGCTGCAAGCCACCACCGTAATACATCCATGCGTTTTGCTGGCGCTGGTTCATGCCGAAAGGCAGCGTGGTTTCAAAACCAAAAGCCTTGTTTTTGCCCACGAAGTAGTAGCTGGCCGTGTGGCCGCAATCAACAGAGGCGTTTTGTACTGCATCAACCACACCAAAAGCGGGCACCAATTCACCAGCAGCGTGCACCGAAATCTGGAACTTGCCACCGGTGATGGCCGCAACCCGCTTGGCCAGCACTTCGGCTCCGCCGTAAATGGTGTCCAGGCTTTTGGGGAAGCTTGATGCCATACGCCAACGCACGTTGGGGCTGGTTTGCGCCAGCGCTGGTGCTGTCACGCACGCCGCGGCGGTCGCTGCCAGGCTGGTTCGAAGAAGTTGCCGTTTGTTCATGGGATGTTGCCTCGGGGGGTGTAAAACATGGTTTTAGCAAGACGGATGCCAAGAAACAGGCAGGCCGAGACTTGAAAACCATGTTTTAGAGGCAATTCAGGGCATAAAAATGCCTCCAAGCCAATGAATACGTGCGCTAGCAGCTACTCATTATGTAGCAATTTTCGGGCTTGACTGAGTGCTTCCGGCAAATCTGCGCTCGTCCGCAAACCAAGCCAGCACAGGCACGGTACCCGGCAAAACCGGCGCAACAGTCACTGGCAGACCCTGCCATGAAAACGCCTGCCCTTCACGCATGTGCAACTCGCCGGTCCATTCAAACACCTTGCAGAAGTTCAGCCGAACCAGCGCGTGGGGGTAGTCCACAAGTTCGACTTTCCAGGCGGTGACGCTGCCAATGGTGATACCAATTTCTTCGATCAACTCCCGCCGAAGGGCTTGCTCGACGGTTTCACCAGCTTCTAGCTTGCCGCCGGGGAATTCCCAATAGCCTTCGTACACCTTGCCGGGCGGACGGCTGGTCAGCAGGAAGTCGCCGTTCGGTTTGATCAGCACCCCAACCGCGACATCGACGGCTTGACGGTCTGCGCCGCCTTCGCGTGGGCGGTCGCCGTTGGCTACCAGGACAACCACATTCAGTGCTTGCCTGCGAAATCGCGGGCAAATTGATAGGCAACTCGGCCGCTTCTTGAGCCTCGCTCTAGCGCCCAGACCAGCGATGCTGGACGCGCTGCATCGATGGCGGTTTTATCCACCCCAAACGATGACAGCCATTGCGCAACGATGGTCAGGTATTCGTCCTGGCTAAAAGGATAAAAACTGACCCACAGGCCAAAGCGCTCTGACAGCGAGATTTTCTCCTCCACCACCTCGCCGGGGTGCACTTCACCATCTTCGGTATGGGTATAGGTCAGGTTTTCCGTCATGTACTCGGGCAGCAGATGACGCCGGTTGCTGGTGGCGTAAATCAGCACATTGGGCGTGGCCGCGGCCACCGAACCATCGAGAATGGACTTCAGAGCTTTGTAGCCGGGCTCGCCTTCCTCAAAACTCAGGTCATCGCAAAAAATAATGAATTTTTCAGGCAAGTCACTCACCACATCCACAATGTCGGGCAAGTCGGTCAGGTCGGCCTTGTCGACTTCAATCAGCCGCAAGCCGCGTGCTGAATATTCGTTCAGACAGGCTTTGATGAGTGATGATTTACCGGTACCGCGCGAGCCCGTCAGCAGCACATTGTTGGCGGGTTTGCCGCGGACGAACTGTTCTGTATTGAGCCGGATTTTTTCTTTTTGATCATCGATCTCTTTGAGGTCGCCGAGTCTCATGTGGCCTATGTGTTTGACCGGCTCCAGGCTGCCATGACCCGAACTGCGCTTACGGTAGCGAAAAGCGACCGAGCCAGACCAGTCGGGGGCACTCAACGGTTGTGGCAAGACGGATTCAATCCGGGAGATCAGCGCTTCGGCCCGGACGATCAGGCGTTCAAAATGTTCGTTCATGTCTGGCTTCAGCTTCTATAGTCCGCGTTGATCTTCACGTAGTCGTACGACAAATCGCATGTCCAGACAGTGTCAGCCGCAGTACCCCGGCCCAGTACCACGCGCACCGTAATTTCGCTTTGCTTCATCACGCGCTGCCCATCAGCTTCCACATAGTCAATATGCCTGCCGCCGTTTTTTGCCACCAGCACATCGTCCAGATACAAATCAATTTTGGTCTGGTCCAGGTCGCCGATGCCTGCGTAGCCAACGGCTGCCAAAATGCGGCCCAGGTTCGGGTCACTGGCAAAGAAAGCTGTTTTAACCAGCGGTGAATGGGCAATGGCATAGGCGACTTTGCGGCACTCGTCGCCGGTCTTGCCACCTTCCACTTGAACCGTGATGAACTTGGTCGCGCCTTCGCCATCGCGCACGATGGCTTGGGCCAACTGCTGCGCAATGCCCATCATGGCGGCGCGCAAGGTTTGGCCATCCGCACTGGCGAGCGTTGTAATTGGCGTGTGTTTGGCCTGATTGCTCGCGATCACCACAAACGAGTCGTTGGTGGACGTGTCGCCGTCGACAGTGACACGGTTAAAAGAGCCTTCGGCCAGGTCATGCGCCAGTTGCCCCATGATGGATTGGGACACGCAGGCATCGGTAGCCATGAAGCCCAGCATGGTGGCCATGTTGGGGCGAATCATGCCAGCGCCCTTGCTGATGCCGGTGACCGTGACCGCAACGCCGCCGAGCATGATGCGCTTCGAGAACGCCTTGGCTACCGTGTCAGTGGTCATGATGGCTTCAGCGGCATGGCCCCAGTTGTCGGCTTTGGCATTTGCAATGGCGGCGGGCAAACCTGCCTCAATGCGCTCGTAAGGCAGCGGCTCCATGATCACACCGGTTGAAAACGGCAGGATCTGCTCGGGCGACAGATTCAACTCGCGCGCCAGCGCAATGCAGGTCGCCTGGGCACGGGTCAAGCCGTCTTCACCCGTTCCCGCATTGGCATTCCCCGTATTGATGACCATCGCACGAATACCGAAGCTCTGACCACTGTTTTTTGCCAGATGTTCGCGGCAGATTTGCACCGGTGCAGCGCAAAACCTGTTTTGCGTAAAAACGGCACCTACAGATGCGCCTTCATCGAGCAACAGCACGCTCAAGTCCTTGCGATTCGCTTTGCGTATGCCCGCTTCGGTGATGCCCCAGCGCGTACCGGGTACAGGAAACAGTTCAGCCGCCGGCGTGGCAACGAGATTCACAGGCATCACTTACCCTCCAAAAAACGAAAAAACCTGATGGACTTCAGCTCAGCTTGCCGTGGCACTGCTTGAATTTTTTGCCCGATCCACAAGGGCAAGGGTCGTTGCGTCCCGTGCGCTGCATCACTTCGAGCGGCAAGTCTGCCGCTTGAAGCTGCGCGGCCTCTTGCGTTCTCACCTCAACATCGCCGGTTTCAGTGGGCGCTGTGTAGGTCACGTTGGAAATGTTCTCGCCCCGGTTTTCAATCGCTTCAGCAGCCTGGTTGAGCTCTTCGCTGGACTGGATTTTGACAGTCATCAGCGTCTTGGTCACTTCGTTTTTCACGCTGTCAAGCAACTGGCCAAACAACTCGAACGCTTCGCGCTTGTATTCCTGCTTGGGCTGCTTTTGCGCATAGCCGCGTAGATGAATGCCCTGACGCAGGTAGTCCAGTGCACTCAAATGCTCTCGCCAGTGGGTGTCGATGCTTTGCAGCAACACCATGCGCTCAAACTGCAAAAAGTTTTCTTCACCGATCAGTTCCAGCTTGGCCGCAAAGGCCGCGTTGGCGGCCGCAAGAACCTTTTCCAGAATGTCTTCGTCGGTCACCGCCGCCGCACCTTCAATTTCTTTGGCCAGAGCCAGATCAATTTGCCATTCGCTGGCCAGTACTTTTTCAAGCCCGGCTATATCCCACTGCTCTTCAACGCTTTCAACAGGCACGTATTGCCTTGTTAAGTCTGTAAAGCAGCCTTCACGCAGCGACGCGATCTGGCTGGTCAGGCTGGCGGCATCCATGATGTCGTTGCGCTGCTGGTAGATCACCTTTCGCTGGTCGTTGGCCACGTCGTCGTATTCCAGCAATTGCTTGCGTATGTCAAAGTTGCGCGCTTCAACTTTTCGCTGTGCAGATTCAATACTGCGTGAGACAATGCCAGCCTCAATCGCTTCGCCATCGGGCATCTTTAGCCTGTCCATGATG
Organism: Polaromonas sp.; assembly: GCA_031410335.1. GTDB lineage: Bacteria > Pseudomonadota > Gammaproteobacteria > Burkholderiales > Burkholderiaceae_C > Polaromonas. The sequence continues at coordinate 8,809 of JANNYZ010000008.1, forward strand.
GACTTGACACGCTCTCCCGCAAAAATGCGCATCAGCGAATCGTCCAGACTCAAGTAAAAGCGCGACGACCCGTTGTCACCCTGACGACCTGAACGGCCACGCAACTGGTTGTCAATCCGGCGCGACTCATGACGTTCGGTCGCAATGATGCGCAAGCCACCAGAGGCAATGACCTGCTCGTGCTCCTGGGTCCACTCGGCACGCAGTCGTGCAATTTCCTTTTCTTTTGCCGCATCGTCAAGCGCCTCATCAGCCTGCACTGCTTCAATTCGTTTTTCAACATTGCCGCCCAGCACAATGTCAGTGCCACGGCCGGCCATGTTGGTAGCAATCGTGATCATTTTTGGGCGACCCGCCTGGGCCACGATGTCAGCTTCCCGTGCATGCTGCTTGGCATTGAGCACCTGGTGCGGCAGCTTCTCCTTGTTCAGCAACTCATCAATGATTTCAGAGTTTTCAATCGACGTGGTTCCCACCAGTACCGGCTGGCCACGCTCATAGCATTCACGAATGTCCTTGATCGCCGCTTCGTACTTTTCACGCGTTGTTTTGTAGACGCGGTCCAACTGGTCTTCGCGCTTGCTGACGCGATTGGGCGGGATGATGGTGGTCTCCAGACCGTAGATTTCCGAGAACTCAAACGCTTCGGTGTCAGCCGTTCCTGTCATGCCTGCCAGCTTGGCGTAAAGCCGGAAGTAGTTCTGAAAAGTGATGGAAGCCAGCGTCTGGTTTTCAGCCTGAATCTGCACGCCTTCCTTAGCCTCTACCGCCTGGTGCAAACCATCGCTCCAGCGGCGGCCTGACATCAGGCGGCCAGTGAACTCGTCAACAATCACAATTTCTTTACCGCCGCTCTCGCTGTCTTGCACCACGTAGTGCTGGTCACGGTGGTAAAGATGGTTGGCGCGCAATGCTGCATACAGGTGGTGCACCAGCGTGATGTTGGCCGGATCATAGAGCGTTGCACCTTCGGGGATGAGGCCCAAATTGAACAGGATACGCTCGGCGTTTTCATGGCCCTGTTCGGTCAAAAAGACTTGATGGGTTTTTTCGTCCAGTGTGAAGTCGCCAGGCTTGGTAACGCCTTCACCCGTGCGGGGGTCAGCTTCGCCTTCTTGCTTGGTCAGCAACGGAACAACCTTGTTCATGGCGATATACATCGCCGTGTGGTCTTCAGCCTGGCCACTGATGATCAGTGGCGTGCGTGCCTCGTCAATGAGAATCGAGTCCACCTCGTCAACAATGGCAAAATTCAGGCCACGCTGCACTCGGTCAGCGACTTCGTAGACCATGTTGTCGCGCAGATAGTCGAAGCCGTATTCATTGTTGGTGCCGTAAGTGATGTCGCAGCGGTAAGCCGCCTGCTTTTCTTCGCGCGACATGGTCGGCAAATTGATGCCAACTGTCAAACCCAAAAAGTTGTACAGCTTGCCCATCCACTGAGCATCCCGGTTGGCGAGGTAGTCGTTCACGGTAACCACGTGCACGCCCTTGCCCGTTAGCGCATTGAGGTAAACCGGCAATGTGGAAGTGAGCGTTTTGCCTTCGCCGGTACCCATTTCGGAAATTTTTCCGTTGTGCAGCGACATGCCGCCCAGCATCTGCACATCAAAGTGGCGCATCTTCATGGCGCGCTTGCTGCCTTCGCGCACCACGGCAAAAGCCTCAGGCAATATCGCGTCCAGGGTTTCACCAGCCGCAATCCGGGTTTTGAATTCCTCTGTTTTCCCCCTGAGCTGGTCATCGCTCAGTTTTTCATACGCAGGCTCCAGCGCATTGATCTGCGCAACGGTTTTACGGTAAGTTTTAAGCAGCCTGTCATTGCGGCTACCGAAGATTTTGGTCAGGAAATTGGAGGCCATAGATGCAGGGCCGCCCGTTCAACTCCCTTGAGTCGAAGGATGCGGCTTAAATTCCTTAAATGAGTACTGTCTGAAGCTGAAGGCGTGACGGTCGAGTTCAACCGGACGCGAACCCGAGATTTTACCTGCGGTAACGCTCTTATTTTGGACGTTGTACGTGCCCAGTGACGACCGGGAGGTTTTGCCCTGCCAACAGGAATTTTTGCGGGTCCTGAAACACGCCCTGCACCAGCACTTCAAAATGCAGATGCGAGCCCGTCGAACGGCCGGTAGACCCGACTTCTGCAATTTTTTGGCCGCGTTTGATCAGATCACCTTTTTTGGCCAAGACTTTGGAGGCATGTGCGTAACGCGTGATCAGGTCATTTCCGTGATCGATCTCCACCATGTTGCCGTAAGCGGGGTGATACTCCTGCGTTACCACTACGCCACCGGCTGCAGCAAGAATCGCCGTGCCCTGTCCCGCCGGAAAATCAAGTCCGGTGTGCAGGGCAGACTGTCCGTTGACGGGGTCAATGCGCCAGCCAAATGATGAACCCAAGGTACCACCAACGACCGGTTGCTGGGTCGGCACCATCAGTTTTTTGATTTTTTGGTCAAACAGTCGTGACTCCATCAAGGTCATAAGATCGACTCGCTGGTCCGTGATTTTGTCAAGATCTGCCAGGGTGGCCTGGAGTTCTTCCATGGTCAGAGAACGGCTGCCCACCAACGCGCCCCCGCTGCCCATGCTTGATTTGATCTCTGCCGGACTAACCCCAGCAAGACCTGACACGCGCTCCCCGAGCGCTTCAAGCTGCACCATTTTGGCCTGCATTTCACCCAGTCGTTTGGCCATGACATCAAGGTTTTCACGCATGAATCTGTCACGCTGCTCGAATTCGTCCTTGACCATCAATTTGACGAGTGCCCCAATAACTGGCCAGCCCTCACGCGCGCCCTTGAGAAACACCCAGTGATACAGCCCGGCAGCCACCACCATCAGCGCCAGCGCCGCCACGAAGCCAGCCACCACGAGGCGGGTTCCACTCAAATAAATGGCACGGCTTTTTGCGAGCCACGCATCCGTGATAATCAAATGCATCTGTCACCCTTTTTCATGCGCTGTGAACTCACATTACCGTCCCCTCACAGCAGCCCCGACGCAGCGAGCCATACCGATTTCGCAAGCCGTCAACAACTCACCCACTCTGGGCATGCTGGCCGGACAGGTCAAGGAATCCAGTGACCGTCTGAAATCGATTCAATCATTGATACCAGAGGCATTGCACGCATCGGTGCAAGCTGGACCCATTGATGGCGCAACCTGGTGTTTGCTGGTCACATCCAATGCAGCCGCAGCCAAGCTTCGCCAGTTGTCGCCACTGATACTTTCCAGACTCAACAGCAGGGGGGTGAAGGTTACCTCAATTCGGCTAAAAATACTAATAGCACGAAAGCGTTAGGTTACAAAGGGTTCGGGGAGAGGGGTGGTGCCGATTATCGGAATCGAACTGATGACCTACCGCTTACAAGGCGGTTGCTCTACCAACTGAGCTAAATCGGCACAAGCAATATTTTACTTGAAGCTTTGCGCTTGTCTGGCCGGTACTCAGGTATTTACTTCACGCGCTTCAGTGCAGGACGTGGACCCGAGGGCGGTTTTGGTGGCTCCTGATCATCACTGGACACCAACTGAACCACCTTACCCTCAGGCGCTGTGGACGCTGACGCACCCACAGCCGACAGAGTCGCCGACGGGTTAGCAGGCTGGCCTTCTGCTTGTCCCTTCATGCCCATCGGAAAAGCCATCCCCTGACCATTTTCACGGGCATAAATCGCAATCACACGGCCAATTGGCACCATGATGTCACGCGAACTACCTGCAAAGCGGGCCTTGAACTCAATGAAATCATTGCCCAGCTTGAGCGACGAGGTTGCATCGAAACTGATGTTCAAAACAATCTCGTTGTCCTTGACATATTCATGCGGCACCTGGACTGAATCGTCCACCGACACAGCCACGTAGGGTGTCAAGCCGTTGTCGGTACACCATTCATACAACGCCCGTATCAAGTACGGGCGAGTGGAGCTGGAGTCAAGCGCGTTCATGGATCTGGATCGCTGGAAAATTACTTTCTCATCACTTTTTCTGACGGCGTCAGCGCTTCAATGTAAGCAGGGCGTGAAAAAATCCGTTCAGCATACTTCAACAGCGGTGCGGCGTTTTTCGACAGGTCAATACCGTAGTAGTCCAGACGCCAAAGGAGCGGCGCGATGGCCACGTCGAGCATCGAAAAGTTGTCACCCAGCATGAATTTGTTTTTCAGGAAAATTGGCGCGAGCTGCGTCAGGCGATCCTTGATGTGCGCGCGAGCTTTTTCAAGCGCCTTGTCATTACCTTTTGACGCGCGCGACTCTAGCGTGCTGACGTGCACGAAGAGCTCTTTTTCAAAGTTCAGCAAAAACAAGCGGACGCGGGCGCGGTCTACCGGGTCACCAGGCATGAGCTGCGGGTGCGGAAAACGTTCGTCGATGTACTCATTGATGATATTGGATTCGTACAAAATCAGATCGCGTTCCACCAGAATCGGCACCTGACCATAAGGGTTCATCACATTGATGTCTTCAGGCTTGTTGTACAGGTCAACATCGCGGATTTCGAAGTCCATGCCTTTTTCAAACAGCACAAAGCGGCAACGGTGTGAGTAGGGGCAGGTTGTGCCTGAATAAAGAACCATCATGGCTGGGAACTCCTAAATGCAAAGGAGTGGACACACACTGAGCGTCCACTCCAGAAGATGCCGGAAACACGCCCCGGCGAGAAAATTACTTGACGTCTTTCCAGAACGAAGCGTTCAAACGCCACGCAAAGAAGGTCAACAACAACAGAAACAGCAGTACCCAAACACCGATCTGAACCCGGTTGTTTTGCGCCGGTTCAGACATCCATTGCAAGAACGACACCAGATCGCCCATGGCCGTATCGAACTGAAGCGGGGTCATGGTACCGGGCTTGACTTGCTCCCAACCCTTGAACACCGACACCTTGTGGCCATGTTGTTCGACCTCAGCATAAACGGGCTTGCGCTCGCCTTGCAGTTCCCACAGTACGTGCGGCATGCCTACGTTGGGGTAAGCCAGATTGTTCCAGCCTGTGGCTTTGGTTTCGTCGCGGTAGTAGGTACGCAGGTAAGTGTAGATGTAGTCAGCGCCGGAGCCTTTGCCGAAGTCAGCACGCGAACGCGCTACCAGCGTCAGGTCGGGAGGCACGCCACCGAACCAGTCTTTGGCGTTCTTCGGGTCCATCGCGACCTTCATCGTGTCACCAACCTTGTCGGTGGTGAACAGCAGGTTCTCTTTGATCTGCTGCTCGGTCAACCCGATGTCTTTGAGGCGATTGAACCGCATATATGCGGCCGAGTGGCAGTTCAGGCAGTTGTTGACAAAAATTTTGGCGCCGTTTTGCAGTGCAGCCATGTCGTTGGTTTTATTCGGGGCCTTGTCCCAGGCCATACCGCCTTCGCTGGCTTGCACACCAGCAGCCAAGCCCAGAGCTGCGACCAGCCCAATAATCAGTTTTTTCATGTTCAGATGTCCCATTTCTTAGTGGGCTGCAAAAATAATGCGGTCTGGCACTTTGCCAAACGTACCCAGGCGGCTCCACCAGGGCATCAGCAAGAAAAAGCCGAAGTAAAACAGCGTGCCAAGTTGAGACACACGCTCGCCGATGGCTGACGGCGGCTGCACACCGAGGTAGCCCAAAATCAGGAAGTTGATGACGAAAGCGCCGTACAGGTATTTATTCCAGGTTGGGCGGTAGCGAATCGACTTGACTTCGCTGTGGTCCAGCCAGGGCAGGCCAAACAGAATCACCACGGCACCGCCCATGACGACCACGCCCCAGAATTTGGCATCAATCGCCCACATAGCAGCCACAGCTACCACCGCGCCGCCAACAACCACGGCCTTGAACAGATTTGGCATCTTGACCTTGGTAACCAGCACCGCAGCGCCAGCCAGAGCACACGCCATCAGCACGTACATGAACTCACCGGTGATGGCACGCAACATGGAGTAGTAAGGCGTGAAGTACCAGACAGGTGCGATATGCGCGGGTGTCTTCAGCGGGTCAGCCGGGATAAAGTTGTTGTATTCAAGAAAATAACCACCGAACTCAGGCGCCAAAAAGATGACAGCCGTGAACACCATCAGGAACATGCTGACGGCAAAAATGTCGTGCACGGTGTAGTAAGGGTGAAACGGAATGCCGTCGAGCGGATGGCCTTCGGCGTCTTTGGGCGCATTGGGTCCTTTGATTTCCACACCGTCAGGGTTGTTGGAGCCCACTTCGTGCAGCGCGATGATGTGCGCAGCCACCAGGCCCAGCAATACCAGAGGTACGGCAATCACGTGGAAGGCAAAAAAGCGGTTCAAGGTGGCATCACCGACCACGTAGTCGCCGCGAATCAGCAGCGCAAGATCAGGGCCAATAAAGGGAATCGCAGCAAACAGGTTGACGATCACCTGGGCGCCCCAGTAGCTCATCTGGCCCCATGGCAGCAGGTAACCCATGAAGGCTTCGGCCATCAGGCACAGGAAGATCGCACAACCAAACACCCAGATCAATTCACGCGGCTTGCGGTAGCTGCCGTAAATCAAACCGCGGAACATGTGCAAATACACCACCACAAAAAACGCCGATGCACCTGTGGAGTGCATGTAGCGAATCAGCCAGCCCCAGGGCACATCGCGCATGATGTACTCGACCGAGCCGAAGGCCAGGGCCGCATCAGGCTTGTAGTGCATCGTTAAAAAGATACCTGTGGTGATCTGAATCACCAGCACCAACAGGGCCAGCGAGCCAAAGATGTACCAGAAGTTGAAATTTTTCGGTGCGTAGTACTGGCCAAGGTGCTCGTTGTAGAGCTTGCTGGCGGGAAAGCGGTTGTCCAGCCAGTTCAGGGCTTTTTCGCCTATTGGGGCGTTGGGGGAGACTTCTTTGAATTCGGCAGCCATGTTATGTCCTGTATCGGAAAAGGTTTTAGCGTTTGCGTGAATCAGGTCTGGAGATTTGACCAATGGGGTAAGCATTGGCAAAAATCAGCAAGGACTTCAAGCACGGTCGGCAGGGTCTTTTGAAAACGTTGGTCTATTTTTGAAATAAATCGCAGTTTTCAGGCCTTTTTATCTTCACCAATCAGCAGCCGTGTGTCTGAAAGGTACATATGCGGTGGCACTTCGAGGTTGTCAGGTGCGGGCTTGTTTTTGTACACGCGGCCAGCCATGTCAAACGTCGAGCCGTGGCAAGGGCACAAAAAGCCGCCAGCCCAATCATCTGGCAGTGACGGCTGTGGGCCAGCAACCAATTTGTCAGATGGCGAGCAGCCCAGATGCGAGCAGATACCGACAACCACCAGTGTTTCTGGCTTGATGGAGCGGTTTTCGTTGCGAGCATAGGCGGGTGTCAGCTCGTCAGCCTTGCGTTTTGAGGCGGGATCAGCGAGTAACGGGTCCAGCTTGGGCAGCAATGCGAGCTGCTCGGGTGTGCGCTTGAGAATCCACACCGGCTTGCCGCGCCATTCAACCGTGATTTTTTCACCGGGTTTGATGGCAGAAATATCCACCTCAACCGCTGCGCCAGCCGCTTTGGCCCGCTCGGAAGGGCTAAACGTACTGACAAAGGGAACCGCTACACAGGCCACGCCTGCGCCGCCAACAGCGGCAGTGCCGATGATCCAGTTTCTTTTGTTTTTGTCCATGGGCGCACCGTTCGGTGCCGCATTCACGCTTGCTTGGGTCATGAGAGTCCTTCAAGAACTGGCTTGAAATAGGCTAAAAAAAGTAGTTTGTGGGGATAACCCGCAATTGTAGCGGAGCGCGACTGCTGATTTCAAGCGCACCGGTTGATTCCCGAGTGGCACGCTGGCAACAGCGTTGTGCACTGTGCAATCAATCGCCCGGCAATACTGGGTCTGATTTCAAAAAGTAACTAATTTGTACCTAAACAGGCCAGCAAACCCTCATAATCCCGCCCAGTCAACGCAAGACTGCGTTGCCGATAGCAACTCAAAACAACTGGAGAACAACATGAGCATGGTGAGAGAATTCAAGGAATTTGCGGTCAAGGGCAACGTGATGGATCTGGCCGTCGGTGTCATCATCGGTGCTGCTTTCGGCAAAATTGTCGACTCCGTGGTGGGCGACCTGATCATGCCGATTGTTGGCGCCATTTTTGGCAAACTCGATTTTTCAAGCCTGTTTGTGGTGCTGGGCAATGTCCCTGCAGGCACGGCAATGACGCTTGATGCGCTGAAAAAGGCCGGCGTCCCGGTGCTAGCCTATGGGAATTTCATCACCGTGGCGGTGAACTTCATGATTTTGGCATTCATCATTTTTATGATGGTCAAGCAGGTCAACCGCATGAAGAAGGAAACCCCGGCAGCGCCCGCTGTACCAGCGCCAACACCTGAAGATGTGGTGTTGCTGCGGGAGATTCGGGATAGTCTGAAGAAATAAGGGTCAGGAGGCCAGCCGGCGAGCCATGCGAATGGCCGCCACGAGGCTGGCCGCGTCTGCTTTGCCTGTTCCGGCAATGTCAAAAGCCGTGCCGTGGTCCGGGCTGGTGCGGACCAGCGGCAAGCCCAGCGTCACGTTCACGCCCTGCTCAACGCCCAGGTATTTGACGGGTATGAGCCCCTGGTCGTGGTACATCGCCACCACCACGTCAAATTCGCCCGGCGCGCCGTTTTTGGCTCTGGCCCGCATGAACACGGTGTCTGGCGCAAAAGGGCCGGTAACGTGCATGCCCTCAGCTTTTGCCGCTGCGATGGCTGGCGCAATGATGGTTTGCTCCTCAAGGCCGAACAAACCGCCCTCGCCGGCATGTGGGTTCAAGCCCGCCACACCAATGCGTGGAGCGTGCCCCAAGCTTTTGCTCAATGCTGTGTGGGTGATGCGCAGAGTTTGCAGCACGCCGTCAAACGTCACCGCCTCAATGGCGTGCCTCAACGACATGTGAATGCTGACCAGCACGGTTTTCAGCTCGTCATTGGCCAGCATCATGCGCACCGGGACGTCTTGCACGGGCTTACCCAAAAACGTCGCAGCCTCAGCCTGAAGCATCTCGGTATGGCCTGGGAACTGTGCCGCCCAGCCGCCAGCAGCGGCCAGGGCTCCCTTGTGAATCGGTGCTGTCACCATGCCAGCGGCCTGGCCGTTCAATACCGCCCGTGCCGCCCAAACAATGCAATCAGACGCCGCTTGACCCGCAAAGGCGCTCACCGAGCCGATGGATACGTGGGCAAGCAGATCGCATTTTTGCAGCACAGGAATGCAATGGGGCGGCGGCAATTCATCCAGAGAGTCCAGCTGCGCAACCGGCAAGGCCAACGGACTGGCCAGGATGGCAGCGGCGCGGCGCATGGTCTGCACATCGCCCACCACCGCGCAGCCCGCTACATCGGCGGGATGGTTTTCATACGCCTTGGCGATGATCTCGGGGCCTATGCCTGCTGCGTCGCCCATGGTGATGAGAATGGGGCGATTAGGCTTCATGCTGGGTTGTCGATGTCGATAAATTCGTGCGCCAGACCATGCTGCGCCGCCACATGCGCAGCGACGGCAGGTGCGCCGTAGCGTTCTGACGCGTGGTGGCCGCAGGCAATGAAGCTGACGTTCATCTCACGGGCGTAGTGCGCTTGGGGTTCAGAAATCTCGCCCGTGATGAAGGCATCGGCCCCGGCAGCAATCGCTTCCTCGAAATAGCCTTGCGCACCGCCGCTGCACCACGCTATGCTTTTAATAGCTGCTCGCGCACATAAAATATGGGCTACAGGCCGATTCAATACTTTTTTAACGTGTTCCGAGAGCTCTAAAGCGTCTTTGAAGCTGCCGCCATCGGTTTTGGCCCCTAAAAAGCCCAGGTTTTGATCGCCAAAGCGCGACGTCGCCGTCAAGCCCAGTTGCAAACCCAGTTGCGCGTTGTTGCCCAGCTCGGGGTGCGCGTCCAGCGGCAGGTGGTAGGCGTACAGGTTGATGTCATGCTTGAGCAGCAGCGCCAGGCGCTGCTTCATCCAGCCCGTCACTGTGCCCGACTGGCCGCGCCAGAAAAGGCCGTGGTGGACGAATATCGCATCGGCCTTGGCTGCCACCGCCGCCTCAATCAACGCCAAACTGGCCGTGACGCCCGAGACGATTTTTCGAACCTCGGCCTTGCCTTCAACCTGCAAGCCGTTGGGGCCGTAGTCTTTGAAGCGCTCGGGCTGCAAGAGCGTATCGAATGCGCTCAACAGCTCGGCACGATTCACGGCAGGAAACCTTCAACGGACAAATAACGCTCACCCGTGTCGTAGTTAAAGCCCAGCACCGTGCTGCCTGGTGGGATTTCAGGCAGCTTTTGCGCGATCGCCGCCAGCGTCGCGCCTGACGAAATACCGACCAGCAGGCCTTCCTCAGTCGCGCTACGGCGGGCAAAGTCCTTGGCAGCATCGCCCTCGACCTGAATCACGCCGTCGAGCAAAGCCACATGCAAATTGCCCGGAATAAACCCAGCGCCAATACCCTGAATCGGATGCGGCGACGGCTTGCCGCCGCTGATAACGGGCGATGCAGCGGGCTCGACCGCGAAGACTTTGGTGTTTGGAAACTTGGCTTTCAGTACCTGAGCCACACCTGTCAGGTGCCCACCGGTGCCCACGCCCGTGATGTAGTAGTCCACGCCGTTAGGAAAATCAGCCAATATTTCCAGCGCCGTGGTGCGCGCATGAATGTCAATGTTGGCTGGATTGTCAAATTGCGAGGGCATCCACGCGCCGGGCGTTTGCGCCACCAGCTCTTTGGCCCGGGCAATCGCGCCGTTCATGCCTTTTTCACGCGGTGTCAGGTCAAAACTGGCACCATAAGCCAGCATCAGGCGGCGCCGCTCGATGCTCATGCTCTCGGGCATCACCAGTACCAGCTTGTAGCCCTTCACAGCTGCTACCACCGCCAGGCCCACGCCTGTATTGCCAGAAGTCGGTTCAATGATGGTGGCACCGGGCTTGAGCACGCCCGATTGTTCTGCCGCCTCCACCATGGCCAGGGCAATGCGGTCTTTGATCGAACCACCGGGGTTGCTGCGCTCGGACTTGATGTAGACGTGATGCGTCTGGCAGGCTGCGCCGAACAGGCGGTTGACGCGAATGTGCGGGGTGTTGCCAATGGTGGCCAGGACGCTTGACGCTTTCATTCGGATCTCCTTGGGACGTGACGGATGTGTGGCTTTTGATTATCGCTTTTTGGGTTTTTGCGCGTCATGAGACAAAATACGAAGCTATTGGATTGAGCAGCACGCGCCCCCATATCGTCATTTGATCCATTCCACACCCGGCACACCATGCGCAAATTCTGGCTATTGTTTTCTCAAACCGTCACCGTTTTGGTGGCGGCGTTTTTTGTAGTCGCCACACTCAAGCCGCAGTGGGTGGAGCGCCGCCCCTTTTCGGCCTCGGTTGGGTCGGTAGCCGTGCTGGAGGCGCCTGCGGTGCAGCGCGGCGCCGGTCCGGCGGGCAGTTTTAGCGCGGCAGCCAGGATCGCGTCTGCGGCGGTCGTCAGCATCAACACCAGTAAGGCCGCTGCCAAAAACCCGCATGCGGGTGACCCATGGTTCAAATTCTTCTATGGCGACCAAGGCCGGGACGAGCCACAAGGCGGGCTGGGCAGCGGCGTCATCATCAGCGCCAGTGGCTACATCCTCACCAACAACCACGTGGTGGAAGGTGCAGACGAGATTGAGGTGGTGCTGGCCGATGCGCGCAAGGCCAAAGCCAAAGTGATTGGCACCGACCCTGACACTGACTTGGCGATCCTAAAAATTGAGCTCGACAAGCTGCCCGTCATCGTGCTGGGCAATTCAGACGCGCTGCAGGTCGGCGACCCGGTGCTGGCTATTGGCAACCCGTTTGGCGTAGGCCAGACGGTCACGGGCGGCATCGTCAGCGCACTGGGCCGCAATCGGCTGGGTATCAACACCTTTGAAAACTTTATCCAGACCGACGCAGCGATCAACCCCGGCAACTCAGGCGGCGCATTGGTAGACACCACCGGCGCGCTGATGGGCATCAACACCGCCATTTATTCACGCTCCGGCGGCTCGATGGGCATTGGTTTTGCCATTCCGGTGTCT
>JANNYZ010000009.1:0-2203 GCA_031410335.1 Polaromonas sp.
GCAGCTCCTGATTCAATAGCAAATAATTGAGAGATACACAATGAGTGAATGGAAAAAAATCTGCCTGGTGACCGACATCCCAGTGCTCGGCTCACGCCGCGTGTCACGCGCTCAGGGCCTTGACGTAGCGGTGTTCCGCAACGATGTGGATGGTGTGTTTGCCTTGCTGGACCGCTGCCCGCACAAAGGCGGCCCCCTGAGCCAGGGCATTGTGTTTGGTGAAAGCGTGGCCTGCCCGCTGCACAACTGGACGATTGATTTGAACGGCGGCTGCGCCAAAGCACCCGACGAAGGCTGCACGCCGAAGTTTGCGGTGAAGGTTGAAGGTGGTGCGGTGCATCTGGATGCAGCTGAACTTGCCACGCTGGGGCTAGATTTGGTTCGCCCAACTGCTGGCCCCGCCCTCAAAGAACTTGCTAATGCGTGAAACCAAATCAACCTGCCCCTATTGCGATCACGCGCTTTCAGTCGCGGATCGCTTTGCGATAAATTGGAAACACCGCAGCAGGGGCTGTGCGCCGTGGTAACTGAAACACGATCAACCTGCCCCTACTGCGGTGTGGGTTGCGGCGTGATTACTGAATCGACAGGTGACCAGATCACCGGAGTAAAAGGCGACCCTGATCACCCGGCAAATTTTGGCAGACTGTGTACCAAGGGCTCGACACTCGCACTTACCGCTAGCGCGGCCGTTACGCGCCAGACCCGTTTGCTGCAGCCCATGCGCCGTGAACATCGGCATGGCGAAGCCAAACCCGTCAGTTGGGACAACGCACTGGGCTTTGCCGCTGAGTCGTTTGCGCAAATCATCCACGAGCATGGCCCCGACGCGGTGGGTTTTTATATCTCTGGCCAGTTGCTGACGGAAGACTATTACGTCTTTAACAAACTGGCCAAAGGCCTGATAGGCACCAACAACGTCGACACCAACTCGCGCCTGTGCATGAGCAGCGCTGTGGCGGGCTACAAGCAAACGCTGGGGGCTGATGCGCCGCCCAACTGCTACGACGACGTGAACCATGCGCAGTGCATTTTTATCGTGGGCAGCAACACGGCCTACGCGCACCCGATTTTGTTCCGCCGCATTGAAGACGCGAAAGCCGCCAACCCGGCGATGAAGATCATCTTCTGTGACCCGCGCCGCACCGACACCGCCGAGATCGCCGACTTGTACCTGCCCATCCAGCCTGGCACCGACGTGAGTCTGTTCAATGGCATGCTGCACATCATGCTTTGGGAAGGCTGGACGGATAACGCCTACATCGCCGCGCACACCAATGGCTTTGATGACCTGAAAACCACGGTACGTGACTACACGCCCGACATCGTGGCCGATACTTGCGGCATTAAAAAAGAAGACCTGTTGACAGCCGCAAAAATGTTTGCAACATCCGCAGCAACGCTGAGTTTGTATTGCCAAGGCTTGAACCAGTCGAGCAGCGGCACAGCCAAAAACGCGGCCTTGATTAATTTGCATCTGGCCACGCACCAGATCGGCAAACCGGGTGCTGGCCCGTTTTCACTCACGGGTCAGCCCAATGCCATGGGTGGCCGCGAGGTCGGCGGCCTTGCCAATTTGATCAGCGCGCACCGCGACATGGCCAACCCCGAGCACCGGGCTGAAGTTGCCAGCCTGTGGGGCATCGATGATGTGCCCAGCAAGCCCGGTAAAACTGCGGTTGAGATGTTTCAGGCAGCGGCCGATGGCGAAATCAAGGCGCTGTGGATAGCCTGCACCAACCCGGCCCAGTCGATGCCCGACCAAGCCACCGTGCGCCGCGCACTGGAGCGTGCCGAACTGGTCATTGTGCAAGAAGCCTTTGCCACCGCATCGACCTGCGACTACGCCGACTTGTTGCTGCCCGCCACCACCTGGGGTGAAAAAATTGGCACGGTGACGAACAGCGAGCGGCGCATCTCCAGAGTTCGGGCAGCAGTGCCTGCGCCCGGAGAAACGCGGCATGACTGGTCGATTACAGTGGATTTTGCGCAGAGGCTTGAAAAAATCCTCCCACAAAAAAACACCCCCCTCTTCCCTTACTCTTTGAGCGACGAAGCCCGGGGCGTTGAAGCCATCTGGAACGAACACCGTGAGTCCACCCGTGGCCGCGACCTGGACATCACCGGCATGAGCTACGCCATGCTGGACGCCGCACCGCAGCAATGGCCTTTGAGAACTGGCGAAAGCGTTGGCAAGGCACGC
>JANNYZ010000010.1:0-77300 GCA_031410335.1 Polaromonas sp.
TATCAGGGAAGCGCTGGTGGCTGGCAACTGGGACACACCACTGCCATTTTTAAAAGCCAACGAAAAGCTGATCGCCAAGGTGCAAGATCTGGAGCACAAGGCGCGCCGGCAAGACGTGCTGGTAGATGAGGAACTGATTTACGCCTTTTATGACCAGCAATTACCGCCCGATGTGTGCAGCGGTGCAAGCTGCGAGGCCTGGTACCGGGAAGAAGTCAAAAAGCAGCCCAAGCTGCTGTTGCTCACGCAGGAAGAGCTGATGCGCCACGAGGCGGCGGGCATCACCACGCAAGCTTTCCCGAAAATATTGCGCCTCGGCGGTGTGGACTGCACGGCCACCTATCTGCATGAGCCAGGCGACGCCAAAGACGGCGTGACGGTCGATGTGCCGCTGTTCGCGCTGAACCAGGTCAACGAGGAGCGCTGCGAATGGCTGGTGCCGGGCATGCTGAAGGACAAGGTGCAGGCGCTGATCAAAACCCTGCACCAGAGACCACGCTCGCGCCTTGTGCCGCTGCCCGACACCGCTGCCCGCATGACGGAGCAGCTCAACATGCCTGAAGCTTTTGGCACGGGCTCATTGACCGATGCAGTCCTGAAGCTGGTGCGTGATGCCACAGCGGTTGATGTGAAGCGCGGTGACTTGAAGCTGGACATGCTGCCGCCGCACCTGTTCATGAACTTTCGGGTGGTCGACGAGCATGGCCGGCAACTGGGCACAGGCCGCAGCCTGGCCGGCTTGAAGGGCGACTTGGGCGTGCAGGCGAGGGGAGCGTTTCAGGCCCTGGCGGGGCTGAAAAATTTGCCGCATTCAGTGCCAGAAGCATCGAAAAATGCTGACTCAGGCCATTTTGGAGTATCAAATCGGCCTTCAGACCAACAAATACATGCGCGAGTAGCTCCTGAAAGCATAGCACCCAAAAAAGCTGAACGCTACACCTCCTGGGCCTTTGGCGAGTTGCCTGAGCTGATGGAGATTGTCAAAGGCGCGCAAACGCTGATTGGTTTCCCTGCGCTGATTGATCTGGGCGATGCCGTCACCATCGAAGTGTTTGATGAACCTGAACTGGCTGCCGCAAAACATCGGGCGGGGCTTGCCAGATTGTTTGCGCTGCAGATCAAGGACGCCATCAAGTACCTGGAAAAAAACCTGCCAGACCTGCAAAAAATGGCCACGGCTTACATGCTGGTCGGCCGTGCTGCAGACAATTCGGGCGGCGGCACGCTGGAGGAGTTGCGCGAGCAGATTCTGGATGTCGCCTTGAGCCGGACTTTTCTGCTCGACCCTTTGCCCACGACTGAAGTCGAGTTCAAAAAACGACTCGAAGAAGGTCGAGGGCGCCTGACCCTGATTGCGACTGAAATTGCGCGGTTGGCGGGAGGCATTTTGCTGGAGTTCACATCTGCCCAACGCAAGATCAAGGACTCAAAAAACGCTGTGGAGGCTAGCGCAGATTGCGCCCAGCAGTTGCAAAGGCTGGTTCCCAAGCGGTTTTTAACGGCAACGCCTTACGCGCAACTGCAACACTTTGCCCGCTATCTCAAAGCCATCACTGCCCGGCTGGACAAATGGCGCACTGACCCGGCCCGCGATGCTGCGCGCATGGCAGAGCTTAAACCGCAAGAGCAGCGCTACTGGCGATTGGTGGCCGAGCGCAAGGGTTCCACCGATGCGCGAATGCAGGAGTTTCGCTGGCTGCTGGAAGAATTAAGGGTGAGTTTTTTTGCCCAAGAGCTGCGCACGCCGCAGCCCGTCAGCATCAAGCGTTTAGACAAGGTCTGGCAGCAACTCAACAGTTGATCCGCGTAAAAAAGGGCTTGCGTGGCAAGCCCTTTTTTTGAAGCAACCAGATGACTAAATGCGACCCATCAGCAGCAACACAATCAAAATAACCACGACAAGGCCTAAACCACCGCTAGGACCATACCCCCAGCTGCGGCTGTGACCCCAGGTGGGCAATGCGCCAACCAGAATCAGAATTAAAACGATCAGCAGGATAAGGGAAATAGACATGAAAGCTCCTTGTTATGTATGCACTGATTCTGGCCCGTTGCGGGGCTGAACCAGGCAAGAACAAGGCTCGTTCTGCCGTCAGTCAATGCCGATTGCAGCAGCTAAAGCTTGGCCAGTCGCACCAGCGCCGCGTCCAGCGTTTCGTCTTTTTTGGCAAAACAAAAGCGCACCACACGCTGGTCAAAACCGTTGCCATAAAACGCCGACAGCGGTATGGCGGCCACGCCAATCTCGGCGGTCAGCCATTTGCAGAAGTCGGCTTCGTTCAGGTCGCTGACCTCTGAAATATCGACGCACTGAAAATAGCTGCCCTCACTAGGGAGCAGCTTGAAGCGGGTCTTGGCCAGACCCGCCCGAAACAGATCGCGCTTGCGCTGGTAAAAAGCGGGCAAGTCCAGGTAAGCGCTTTTGTTGCTCATGTAACTGGCCAGGCCGTACTGAACGGGTGTGTTGACGGTGAACACATTGAACTGGTGGACCTTGCGAAACTCGGCTGTCAAAGCCGCAGGTGCCGCCACGTAGCCGACTTTCCAGCCAGTCACGTGGTAGGTTTTGCCAAAGCTGCTGACGATGAAGGCTCTGGCGGCCAGGGCAGGAAAGCGTGCTGCGCTCTGATGAATTTGCCCTTTGTCAGCATCAAACACCATGTGCTCGTACACCTCGTCGCTGATCAGCAGCACGTCGGTCGGTGCCAGTATGTCCTGCAACTTCAGCATGTCCGCTTGAGTCCACACCGTGGCGCTGGGGTTGTGCGGAGAGTTGATCAGGATGGCGCGGGTCTTGGGTGTGATGGCTGCGCTGATTTTGTCAAAGTCTGGCCTGAAAGTGCCGGGGATCAAGGGTACACGTACCACCACGCCGCCCGCCAGCTCGATGTTTGGAACGTAGCTGTCATAGCAGGGTTCCAGCACAATCACCTCGTCGCCGGGGTGCACGACAGCCAGAATGGCCGTGATGATGGCCTGCGTGGCGCCGGCCGTGACGGTGATTTCGGTATTCGGGTTGTAGCTGCGGCCATGCAGGCTGAGCAGTTTGCTGGCGATGGCTTCGCGCAGTACCGGCACGCCGGGCATGGGCGGGTACTGGTTCAGGCCCTGGGTCATCGCCTGTGTTACGGCGGCCACCAGTTGGGGGTCACATTCAAAGTCAGGAAACCCCTGGCCCAGGTTGACGGCGTTTTTTTCCAGTGCCAGGTTGGACATCACTGTGAAGATGGTCGTCCCGACGGCGGGGAGTTTGGTCTGTAGTGGCGGTGTACGTTCAATAACGGAGTTCATGGAATGCGTACCTTCAATCAAAAATCGTTAGCGTGGCCCGACATGGTTTTTTCAATCACGCTGCGGGTCAGCTCAGGACTCAGGAGTTCTGCAAACGTATAGACAAAATTGCGCAGATAGGCACTGCGCTTGAAAGCCACACGCGCCACGTTCATGCCGAAAAGATGCCCTGCCGGGATCGCAATCAAATCGCTGTTGGTGCCGTCGTCCTTGATGGCCATTTCAGCCACAATGCCGACGCCCAGACCCAGACGCACATAGGTTTTGATCACGTCCGAGTCAATGGCTTCCAGCGCGACGCGGGGGTGAAGGTGTTTGGCGGCAAAGGCCAGGTCGATTTTGGTGCGGCCCGTGAACGACGGGTGATAAGTGATCAGCGGCTCAAGCGCCAGGTCCTGCAAGCTGATGTCTGGCTTATTGGCCAAAGGGTGCGCGACGGGCAACACCAGCATGTGTTGCCACTCATAGCAGGGCAGGGTGATCAGGTCAGCATATTGGGCCAATGATTCGGTGGCAATGCCAATTTCAGCCACTTCGTCCATCAGCATCTGGGCCACCTGGTCGGGCGAGCCCTGATGCATGCTGACAT
This sequence comes from Polaromonas sp., assembly GCA_031410335.1. Lineage (GTDB taxonomy): Bacteria > Pseudomonadota > Gammaproteobacteria > Burkholderiales > Burkholderiaceae_C > Polaromonas. The sequence continues at coordinate 3,881 of JANNYZ010000010.1, forward strand.
TGACCTTTGGAAAGGCCTCGCGCAATTTGGCCACTGGTTGCGGCAGCACATACCTGGCTTGTGTATGGGTGGTGGCAATCGACAGCGTGCCACTGTCCTGCTTGGAGTACTGCTCGCCAATGCGCCGCAAGTTACCCACTTCGCGCATGATCAGGTCGATGCTTTTGAGTACATGCTCGCCGGGCTCGGTCACACGCTTCAGGCGCTTGCCATGCCGGGCAAAAATCTCAACGCCCAGTTCTTCTTCCAGTTCGATGATGGCCTTGGAGATGCCCGGTTGCGACGTGTGAAGTGCGCGTGCGGTTTCGGTCAGGTTCAGGTTGCGCCTGACGGCTTCCTGGACAAATCGGAATTGATGAAGGTTCATATCTTTTTAAGGCTAATTATGGGTTTCATTATGCCTCCAGATAGCTAAGAGATGCCGTCTGGATGTCTTTCGCTCAAGCCAACGCGAGATCCGCCATCAAGGAAATCAGGGCCTGGTTTTCCCCCGCAGTGGGCATCAATTCGACTGTTATTTGAGGGTGTGCCATCCGGATGTCTTGAATCAGGAGGGGCAAGTCCTCTCTGGCATGCTTTCCTACACCCAAAAATAGCGGGAAAACCTTTATTTTCTGTGCGCCAGCAGCTATTAAATCTGTAGCAGCATCTGGCAGGCTGGGCAGGCAAAGCTCAAGATAGGAGCAGCGTACCAGGGCGGAGGGTGAGCGCTGCGATATTTGCTCAGCAACAGCTTCAATGGGCAAGCGCCACTGCGGGTCGCGCGAGCCATGTGCAAAAAGAATAATGCCAGTTGTCATAGTGTTTTAAAAATACGGCGGCCAGACAGGTCAACGTCTCAAGACGAGCCAGCCAAAAGCGCCCAGGGAGATCGTCATGTACAGAAGACCGGGTGCCGCTGCGGCAAACCAGGGCTGCCAGTTTTGCAGGTTGCCGATATAACCAAAAACGTTGTTCAACAAAAAGAAGCTGATGCCAATCATCACGCCCATAAAAACATAGCCGGAAATCCCGCCCGAGCGGAAATGCAGGTACGCAAAAGGCAGCGCCAGGATCACCATAACCAGGCAACTGAGCGGGTAAAACACTTTTTTCCAGAATTCGATTTCATAGCGTTGCGCGGTTTGGCCATTGGCATCCAGGTGGCGAATGTAATTGAACAAATCGATGGTTCCCATCCGTTCGGGCTTGAGCAGCGCCACCGACACCATTTCCTGGGATATCTCGGTCGGCCAGCGAAAGCTGTCCAGCACGCTTCTGCTGACACCCGCTGTCGGTACTGCAACATTGGCGGCCGTAGCGCTGCTGGTGGGCAGACTGAATTCGACGCGCGTGACACGTTTTAAAAGCCAGGAATCATCTTCAGAAAAATTGGCGCTGACGGCTTGCATTTTGGACACCACCAAGCCCTTGTTGTCAAATTCAAAAATCTGGATGCCGACCATCTCGTTGCTGGGCGAAAGCGTCTTGACGTTGGCAACATAGGTGTTGTAGGCCTGTTTTTCCTTCAGCCAGGCGCCCGTCTGGCCAACAGTGATCGTGCCTTGATACTTGGCCTTGAGCAACTGGGCAGTTCGTTCACTCAGGGGCGCCAGATAGTCGCCAATCAAAAAACTGGCGACGACAAAAATGCCGCCCAGGCTCAGCAACATCTTCAAGGCTCGCCAGGGGTCGAGTCCACTGGTGCGCAATATTGTGTATTCAGAGCTTTTGGCTAGCCGCGCCATCACAAAAATAGTGCCGATCAAGACAGATATGGGCAACAACTCATACAGGTGGTTGGGCACCAGCAGGCCAACATACAGCAGGGCATGCCTGATTTGATAAATATCGCTGGCCGTCGGCAGGCCGCTGGGCAAGCCATTGCTTTTACCCAGGTATTGAAGCTCATCAACCAGGTCAAAAAAGAAAAAAAGCGCTAAAAACCCGGCAGCTACCAGCGCAATCGAGACCAGTACCTCACCGTAGATCAGGCGGCGAATGGTTTTCATGGGCTGCTCCTGTAGCGCACGCTTTGGACCCGCTTTCGCAGTGCAGAGCGCAATGTCCAGTTGTTGTTGCGCTTGGCCAGCCACAACAGGCCTAGCAGCAAAACGCCGCCATGAAGCACCAGCAAGAGGCCTTCAAACGTGATGGCACCACCGTAAACCCAGCTTTGTCCAAGGTTCACCAGGTTGTTGTAAACCAGAAAAGTCAGCACCACAAAGACCATGTTTCCACTTCGCCCCCCCCGCGGGTTGACAGTGGCCAGCGCCACCGCCAAAACCACAAAATTGACAGCGGCCAAGGCAAGACCCAGGCGCCAGGCCAGCTCGCTCAGGTTGGCGCGTGATGGTGTTTTGAGGAGTACCGGCACAGCCAGCAGCTTGGCATCACTGGCCTCGGAATTGATGGGGACTGTGCCGCCAGTATTGCTGCCGTACTCTTCAAAATCGCTGATTTTCAGGGTTGGTTTTCCATTCTCGCTTTCAAGCCGCTGACCGTTGGTGAGAATCAACACCTGCTTGTCCGCAGTCACTTCAATCCGCCCGGAACGTGCGGTGGTGACTGAGCTTTTGCCTTTTTCGTTGGCGGAAATAAAAACGTTGTTGCTGGACTTCTGGTCAGTTTTGGCATCACGGTCAATGAAAAAAACCCGGTTGCCGTTGGACGACTCTTGAAACTGACCCGGTGCAATGCGGTCGACATCGCTGCGGTTGCCAAAGCTTTCCTGCATCGACTTGGTTTGCTGGTTGGTCCAGGGCCAGATGAAAAGAGCAGTCAGGAAAATAATGAGCAATACCGGCCAGGCGAACCTGAACATGGGCGCCAAAAAACTGCTTAAACTGCGGCCGCTGGTAAACCAGACCACCATTTCGCTGTCCCGGTACATGCGGGTCAGTGTGCTGACCATGGCAATGAAAAGTGACAGCGTCAGGATGGTGGGCAGCCTGCCCAAGGCAGCGTACGCCATGAACAGGACGACATCCTGCGGGTTGACAACACCGCGTGACGCCTGACCCAGGGTTCGAATCAGCACGATGGTCAGCACAATGGTCATCAAGACCACAAAGGTCGCGCCAAAGCTACGGGCCAGTTCTCGGCGAATGGAGGATTGGAATAACATCGGTCGACAGGCGAAATTCGTTTTTTAGCTGTTTTTTTGCAGGAAATACCCTTGATTATGGACTTTGAACTTAAGACATTGACCCGTGCCCGGCTTTGCGCTGAAAAATGTGACGCGCTGATTGCGCTGGTGCCGGACAGCATGACATCTGCTGATGATGCGCTGTCGCAACTGGCGGCATCAGCCATCAAGTCTGGTGACTTTGAAACCAAACCTGGAAAGCTGTTGGGCAGCTACAAGGCGACAGGCCTGGCCGCAACACGGCTGGTGCTGGTGGGCTGCGGCGATGGCAGTGCCAAAAACGTCCGCACTGCCGTTCTGGCGGCCATGAATACCCTGAAAAACAGCAACGCCAAACGGGTTGTGCTCAGCTTGTGTGGTTTCAGTCATGCCGCAGACGGTGTGGTGTGCGCCGCATTGGTCGCATGCGGCGATGCCGCATACAGTTATGGTGCCACCAAGTCAAAACCCGTGACTTCCAGGCTGGAAAAACTGCTGCTGGCCGTACCGGACGCGGTCCAAGCCAGGCCAGGTTTTGACAAAGGCCTGGCTCTGGTCAACGGCATAGAACTCGCCAAGGAGTGGGCTAACCGCCCCGCCAACTACGCCACGCCAGTATTGCTGGCAGGTGCGGCCAAGACATTGGCCAAGCTGCCGAACATCAAGGTCGATGTTTTGGGGCCTAAAGAAGTCGCCAGACTGGGCATGGGTTCCTTCATGGCGGTTGCACAAGGCTCGGCAGAACCCTTGCGCTTTATCGTGTTGCATTACAACGGTGCGTCCAAGGCCCAGCCGCCAACAGTTTTGGTGGGCAAGGGCATCACTTTTGACACGGGTGGTATTTCCATCAAGCCAGCGGCTGAGATGGACGAAATGAAGTTCGACATGTGCGGTGCTGCCAGCGTGTTGGGTGTTTTCAGGGCACTGGCCGATTTGAAACCGGCCATCAATGTGATTGGCCTGATTCCGGCTTGCGAAAACATGCCCGATGGACGGGCTATCAAGCCCGGCGATGTGGTGACCAGCATGAGTGGGCAGACCATTGAAATTCTGAACACCGATGCAGAAGGGCGCCTGGTGCTGTGCGATGCATTGACTTATGCCGAGCGCTTCAAACCGAGAGCGGTCATTGACATTGCAACATTGACAGGTGCCTGTGTTGTTGCGCTGGGCGCAGTGCGCAGTGGCCTGTTTTCAACCAGCGATGGCCTGGCCAAAGCGCTGCAGGATGCAAGTGAATCATCGCTTGACCTGTGCTGGCGCATGCCGCTGGATGACGAGTACGCTGAGGGCCTGAAAACCAACTTTGCAGACGTGGCTAACGTAGCCGGACGCGCAGGTGGAGCCGTGACGGCAGCCAAGTTTTTGCAACGCTTTGCCGCCAAATTTGCCTGGGCACACCTGGACATTGCCGGTACGGCCTGGAAGAGTGGCGCGGCCAAAGGCGCTACCGGCCGACCGGTGGCCTTGCTGGTGGACTATTTATTGGGTCAGGCAGATGCACCGGCTGTCACCCCTGTGAAAAAACGCACCCGCGCCGCATGACCGAGATTGAATTCCATGTCAATGTGCCAGACAAGCTGCATTACAGCTGCCGTTTGCTGCGCAAGGCGCACCGCAGCGGTACCCAAGTCGTTGTGACCGCAGAGCCTGAGCTGCTGGCGCAACTTGACCAGTTGCTGTGGACGTTTTCAGGACATGATTTTTTGCCACACTGCACCAGCAATGCACCGGCCCAAACGCTGGCTGCCACACCGATACAGCTGGCAGAGCAGCTTCAGGGGTGCCCGGCTGACAGTGTGCTGATCAACCTGGGACACCAGCCGCCAGCACATTTTGAGCGGTTCAAACGCTTCATCGAGGTGGCTTCTGACGCCAACGACGATATTCTGGCCGCCCGTATCCGCTGGAAACATTACAAAGACCGGGGCTACGAGCTGAAAAAGCATGATCTGCCCACTGGCCCGGAGGCATCATGAACCATGCCTCGAGTCCACCACGCTTTGTGCCTACCTTGACAGATGTGGTGCAAACCACCGCCCATGTGGTGCAGGCCAATGCAGCGAACCCAGGCGATGGCCAGCTGGAAGACCAGATCGTTCACCGCGTCATGCAGCGGGTTGATCTGGTGCTTGAGCGGCGACTGCGGGAAGCCGTGGCACAGGTCATTCTGGCGCACACCCAGTCGCTTGGCCCCCGGCTGCGCGAAGAGATTGAACTGGTGGTGCGTGAATCCGTTATTCAGGCTGTGGCCCAAGAGTTGCCGCAACAGTCTGGACAATAATCCGGTAACTTATTTGATAAGCCATTTGTTACCGGGTGTTCAGACCGCGTCGACTGCCACTTAGGGACGCTACTATGGTGCAGGCGCGAAAATTGCGATATGTTCGCTCGCAGGACAAAATATGTTCGCAACCTTTGAGTCCTTTTCTTTTATTTTTTAAACGGAGTTTTTTATGCAGATGAAATTCAAGTTGACAGTCGTGGCCGCCCTGGTTTCCTTGGCTGGTGCAGCATCAGCGCAAGACATGGTCGTGAAAATCGGCCACGTTGGCCCGATTTCCGGCAGCATTGCTCACCTGGGCAAGGGCAATGAAAACGGCGCCAAGATGGCGATTGAAGATCTGAATGCCAAAGGCGTTGTGATTGGCGGCAAGAAAGTCAAACTCGAATTGGCTGCCGAAGACGATGCTGCTGATCCAAAACAGGGCACGGCTGTGGCCCAAAAGCTGGTGGACTTGAAAGTCTCAGGCGTGATTGGTCACCTCAATTCAGGCACATCCATTCCAGCCTCCAAAATTTACAGCGCTGCTGGTATTCCGCAAATCTCCCCATCAGCAACCAACCCTGCATTTACCCGCGCTGGTTACAAAACCACCTTCCGCGTGGTGGCAGATGACGTTCACCTCGGCGGCACATTGGGCCGTTATGCAGTTCAAACCCTCAAAGGCAAATCAATCGCCGTGATTGATGACCGCACCGCTTATGGCCAGGGTGTTGCTGAAGAATTTGCAAAAGCGGTTAAAAAAGCCGGCGGCAAAGTGGTGGCGACAGAGTTCACCACCGACAAAGCCACCGACTTCATGCCGATTTTGACCACCCTCAAAGGCAAAAAGCCTGATGTGATCTTCTTTGGCGGCATGGATGCAGTTGCTGGCCCGATGATGCGCCAGATGAAGAACCTGGGCATCAAAGCCAAGTTCATGGGCGGTGACGGTATTTGCTCTACCGAGCTGGTCAAACTGGCTGGCGACGGCATGGCTGACGGCCAGGTGGTTTGCGCTGAAGCGGGTGGTGTTGAAGGCGCACAAAAAGCTGGCATGGACAAGTTTGTTGCAGACTACAAAAAGCGCTTTGGCATTGATGTGACTGTGTATGAGCCGTATGTCTACGACGCGATGAACATCATGGTGGCTGCGATGGTCAAGGCAGGCTCGTCAGACCCGGCCAAATACCTGCCCGTGCTGGCCAAAACTGAAAAGTACAAGGGCGTGACAGGCGACATTTCTTTTGACGCAAAAGGCGACGTGAAAAACGGCGCTTTGACCCTGTACACCTACAAGGCTGGCAAGCGCGACCAGATCGCTGTGGTTCGCTGAACTGCCAGGTCAAGTTTTCACCCACAAAAAAGCCACCCCAGGGTGGCTTTTTTAATTCCAGCGACGTGAGTCGCTTTCAATTCGCTGTGAATTAGCGCTTCTTGGCAACCGTTTTGGTGGCGTTCATGGCGGTCGTTGCAGCCGTTTTGAAGTTGGTTTCGGCCATGTCGCTGGCTTGCTTCACAGCTTTTTGCATGGATTCGAAAGCATTGTTGGCTGCAGCTACAGCGCTTTTCATCACAGCAACAGCAGTCTCGGAACCAGCAGGTGCGTTCTTGGTGGCGCTGTCAACCAGGCCCATGACTTTTTTCTGCGCGTCAGCGGTCTGGCTTTCCAGGGTCTTGCCCAGGTCAGCACCAGCAGCAGAAGCGATGTCATACAGGTGGCGGCTGTAGGCAGCGGTTTTTTCAGCCAAAGGCTGAACCATACCGGCTTGCAGAGCCATCAGTTCTTGTGCGTCTTTCACGCCCATGACAGCTTGTGCGTGGTTGCCGGCTTCAGCAAGAGCAGCCTTGGTGGCTTGCACGTTCAGTTCGACCAGTTTCTCAACGCCTTCAAAGGCTTTGTGGGTCAGACCAAACAGGGTTTCGATGTTGGCTTTGTGGGAGGCCATGATTTGTTCAGCAGTCAGCATAATTAATCTCCAGTGTTGTTTACAAATAAATTGAAAGGTCAAGATAGTTGCTTTGCACATCATTCAAGAGAGCTTGATATGAATTGCTGCACTGCAACATGACCTGAATTATAGGGATAACCCGGGGCATTGCAAGCGATTTATGTTGCAGTGCAGCATTTTAGATCCAACGCCCTAGTTCATACGGGTCAGTCACAATCAAGTCCCTTTAGTATCAAGTCAAGTTTTGCAAGCCTTCTACGCCGACCATTTTGTTTTGCCGCTCCCCGAGGGGCACCGTTTCCCGATGGCAAAGTACAAACTGCTGCGCGACCGTGTGGTGCGGGAAATGACAGGCGTAGAGATGCTTCAGGCACCTGCCGCCAGCGATGGCGAACTGGCACTGGCGCACAGTCCAGACTACATTGCAGCCATTACCCACGGCACGCTGGCCGCCCCATTGCAGCGTGAAATTGGTTTCCCCTGGAGTCCCGCCATGGCGGAGCGGGCGAGGCGATCGGTGGGGGCTACTGTGGCTGCAGCGCGCTTGGCCCTGGGACTGGGGTCAGGCAGGCAAGGGCAGGAACAAAGGCAGGGGGTGGCCGCCAACATGGCGGGCGGTACACACCATGCCTATGCGCACAAGGGCGGCGGGTTTTGCGTTTTCAACGACGTGGCAGTGGCTGCCCGACTGATGCAGGCTGAGTGGACCCGTCACTTCAAAAATACGCGTCCACCACTTCAAGTCGCCATCATTGACCTGGATGTTCATCAGGGCAACGGCACGGCCAGTATTTTTGCCAACGATGCGAGTGTGTTCACTTTGTCTGTGCATGGAGAAAAGAACTTTCCGTTTCGCAAAGAAGCCAGCGACCTGGATGTGGAGTTGCCTGATGGCTGCCAGGACACCGCTTATATGGAGGCGCTTGAGCATGCGCTGGATGAGTTGCAACGGCGTTTTCAACCAGGTCTGGTTTTGTTCCTGGCCGGTGCGGATCCGTTCGAAGGAGACCGCCTGGGGCGCTTAAAGCTGACCTACGACGGCCTGGAAGCGCGAGACCGCCGCGTGTTTGACTGGGCCTGGCAGCGCCGCATTCCGCTGGCATTTTGCATGGCTGGCGGCTATGGCCTGAAGATCGACGAGACGGTGCAGGTGCAGTTCAATACTTTCCGCGTCGCTTTTGAATATTGGTGCAAGTGGGCACAGATGAACACGGGCTAATGGCAAAATCAAAGCTCATGACACCATCACAACGCTCCCAGCCAGAACCCCGCAGTGCGTACAAGGCCTTTCGCAACATCGCCACCCGCTGGTCCGACAACGACCTGTATGGACATGTCAACAATGTCGTGTACTACAGCTGGTTTGACACGGCGGTCAATGGCTTGCTGATTGAACAAGGCGCCATTGATATTCATGCGGGCAGCGTCATTGGCCTGGTCATCGAAACCCAATGCAACTACTTTGCCCCACTGGCTTTTCCTGACAATGTGGTGGCAGGCATTCGGGTCGCGCATGTGGGGTCGTCCAGCGTGCGCTACGAAGTGGCCATTTTCCCGGCTGATCCAAGCCTGGACAGCGCAGCCACAGGACACTTTGTTCATGTGTATGTTGACCGAAACACCCGCAGACCTGCCTTGCTGCCTGCAACCCTGACCTCTGTACTGGAGACTTTGAAGTGACCCCTGTTTTCTCTCATGATGCTGCTGCAAGCGCAGTAGACCAGGCTATCCAGAGCCGCCAGTCTATACGCGATTTTTTACCAACGCCCGTCCCGCGCGAGATCCTCACGCATCTGCTCGAGCTGGCAGCCCGGGCCCCATCAGGCACGAACACCCAGCCTTGGAAGGTTTACGTGCTGCAAGGCGCCAGCCGCGATACGCTGGTCGACAAGGTATGCGCTGCCGGGGACGCCATCCGGGCCAACCCCGAACTGGCCAGCCAGTACAAAGAGGCCTACGACTATTACCCCGAAAAGTGGGTCTCGCCCTTTATTGACCGCCGCCGTGAAAACGGCTGGGGCCTGTATGGCCTGCTGGGCATTACCAAGGGCGACAAAGACAAAATGCACGCCCAGCAGCAGCGCAATTTCAGATTTTTTGACGCACCGGTGGGGTTGATGTTCACACTGGACAAAGTCATGGGACGCGGCTCACTGGTGGACTACGGCATGTTCATGCAAAACCTGATGGTTGCCGCGCGCGGTCACGGCCTGTCCACCTGCCCGCAAGCTGCGTGGAATGGTTTTGCCAGCATCATCCTGCCCCATATTGGCGCGGGACCAGACGAGATGCTGGTCTGCGGCATGTCGCTGGGTTATGCCAATGATGCCGCTTTGGTCAATACCTTTCGCACGCCACGTGTGCCAGCCAGTGACTTCACGACCTGGCTGGACTGAAACACCGGCCTGGCCGGGTGACTGACGCTGTGCGCACATGACATCATTTCTCATCCAGCTTCTGGGCGGCCTGTCCTATGCGACGACGCTGTTCCTGATGGCAGCCGGGCTGACATTGATTTTTGGCGTCACGCGGATTGTCAATTTTGCCCATGGCAGCTTCTTCATGCTGGGTGCGCTGTTCACGGCGCATTGGGTGACGGTCTGGTTTCCAGCCTGGGGTGAAAGTGCGCCGCTGTATCTGCTTGCTATTCTTTTGGGAGCTGCTTGCGCAGGTATTTTGGGTGCTTTAGCCGAGTTTTTGTTGCTGCGGCGAATGACAAATGCACCTGAGCTGTACCAGCTGGTGGCTACCTTTGGCCTCACCCTGGCCATGCACGATGCCATGCAGTGGGCCTTTGGGGTGGACGAGGTGTTTGCGCCGCGCTTTCCAGGGCTGAAGGGGTCGATTGCCATCGGCGATGACTTTTTCCCGACCTATCAATTGGTGATGATTCTGCTGGGCCCGCTGGTCTGGCTAGGCTTGCACCTGCTACTCAGGCATTCACTTTTTGGTCGTCGGCTGCGCGCTGCCACACAAGACCGCCACATGCTGGCGGCTCTGGGCATCAATCCCAAGCCGCTGATGCTGGGTGCGGTTGTGCTGGGCTGCGCGCTGGCTGGCTTGGGTGGTGCGCTGCAGTTGCCCAGAGAACCCGCCACGCTGCAAATGGACATGGCGGTGATTGTCGAAACATTTGTGGTGGTGGTGATGGGTGGGCTGGGCAGCATAGGCGGTGCATTCGTGGCCGCGCTGCTGATTGGTCTGGTGCACGCGTTTGGCATCAGTGTGTTTCCACAGGCAACTCTGGTACTGGTTTTTGTGACCATGGCCGTGGTGCTGGTGTTCAGGCCGCAAGGATTGTTTGGCTTGCCAGTCTCCAGCATGGACGCGCCCCGCGAGGCCGCCCAAAAATTTGGCGGACTTGCGCTTGGCCCGGTTCGCACATTGTTCGCAGTTGCCGTTTTTGTGTTGCTGGCGTGCGCGGGATGGCTGGGCGGGCCATACTGGCAAACGCTGGTGCTCGACGCCATGATTTTGATGATTTTTGGCATCAGCCTGCAAGCCATGATGGCACTGGGCGGGCTGGTCAGCTTTGGTCACGCTGCATTTTTTGCACTCGGTGCTTACGGGGCGGCGCTGTCCAACACGCTCTGGGGTGCCAGTCTTCCGCTGGCGCTGGCAACAGGCTGTGCAGCAGCTCTGCTGGTTGCCAGCGTGTTTGGCGCTGCAGTTCTCAAGAGCAGTGGTGTGTATCTGGCCATGCTGTCACTGGCCCTGGCCCAGGTCATCTGGGCGGGTGCCAGCCAATGGGTTGATTTGACAGGCGGTGACAACGGCCTGATCGGGCTGACACTTGTCACAGACGACGGCAAACCGCTTTTTTACCTGCTGCTGGCCGGGCTGGCCTTGTTGTCGGTTTTTGTGCTCAAGCGCCTGGCCCAGTCTGTGATGGGCGCAGCACTGCAGGGCTTGCGTGATGCGCCCTTGCGGGCAGCGGCATCCGGCATGCCGACAGGCAGGTTGAAGTACCGCATTTTTGTCGAAAGCGCTGTGCTGGCAGGCTTGGCGGGTGGTTTGTTTGCAGCACACAAAGGCGCAGTTTTTCCTTCAGTGGCATCGGTGTCGACCTCTGTAGATGCCTTGCTGGTGGTGTTGCTGGGTGGTGTGCACCAGCTGTGGGGTGCTGTCATGGGCAGTGCTGTGCTCAGCTATTCAAGCGCTGAACTGGGTCGGGGCGTGACTTATTGGCGCGGCTTGCTGGGTGTTTTCATCATGCTGATCATGGTGACTGCGCCCATGGGCTTGTTGTCGCTGTTTGCGCGCTGGCGCGGCATTGCTGACCGACTGAAAAGGAAGTGAAAGTGATGTATTCATCATGTTGAAGGTTCATCATCTGGTCAAGCACTTTGGCGGTATCAAGGCGGTCGATGGCGTCAGCTTTGATGTGCGGCCAGGCAAATGCGTGGCGCTGATTGGCCCGAACGGGGCAGGCAAGTCAACCTGTTTTGCCTGTATTGCAGGCCAGTACCAGCCAACCCGTGGCAGCATCGAGTGGGACGGGCAGCCGCTGGACGGTCTGAAGCCAGGCGCTCGCCTGCAGCGCGGTGTCGCCCGCACTTTTCAGGTCGCGCAGGTTTTTGAAGCACTCACGGTGCTACAAAATGTGCAGCTGGCTGCACAGGTAAATATTGGGCTGCAGGCTATTTCAGCCTTCAGAAAACTGGCTGTACAGTCCGTCGACATCAGCCACGCGCTGCTTGAAAAAACCGGATTGTCCGATCTGGCCCATCGTGATGTACTCAGTCTGGCTTACGGGGCCAAGAAACGGCTCGAGCTGGCCATAGCGTTGGCCGCCAATCCGCGCTTGCTGTTGCTTGACGAACCCGCTGCAGGCCTTGAGAGCGAGGAACGTGCAAGCTTGATGCAACTGGTCAAAAGTCTTACGGCGCAAAACATGGCAGTGCTGTATACCGAGCACAACATGGATGCGGTCTCTGGCGTTGCCGACCGGGTGCTGGTGCTGATTGAGGGCACATTGGCTGCACAAGGTTCATTTGAAGACATATCGCGTGACAGCACCGTGCGCCGTCGCTACCTGGGGCAGGGGGTTATCCATGCTTGAGGTCGAACATCTCAGTGCTTTTTATGGCCCGGCGCAGGCGCTGTTTGATGTGTCCCTGAGCGTCAAGGCGGGGGAGTTTGTGGTGCTCAAGGGTTTGAATGGTGCGGGCAAGTCAACGCTGCTCAAGGCACTGATGGGTCTGGAGGTTGTCTCAAAAGGCAGCATCCGCTACCAGGGCGCCAATCGACAGGAAAGCATTGAGGGGTGGCCAAGCCACCTGCGTGCCCAGGCAGGACTGGGCTACGTTGCCGAAGACCGCAGGCTGTTTACGGCGCTCACAGTGCGCGAAAACCTGCATGTTGCCGCGCGGCAAGGTGCAGCGGAGCAAGAAACCAGGGTGCTGGATTTGTTCCCGGTTTTAAAAACCATGCTCAAGCGGCCTGCTGCCCACATGAGCGGTGGCGAACAGCAGATGCTGGCCATTGCCCGCACCTTGATGACGCGGCCCAGACTGCTGCTGCTCGATGAGCCCTGCGAGGGCATTGCACCTGTGCTGGTTGAATCCATACGTGACGCCCTGATGGTTCTCAAGGCCAGCGGCATGCCCATGCTGGTGGCAGAACAAAACCATTTGCTGGCAGCCAGTGCCGACCGTCAGGTGCTGCTGGTTGCGGGTAAAGTCAGTGCTTCCTGAAACTTTTTTTGTGCATCGTTTGTTCATTGTTTTTTCATCCATCAACATATTCTTATGACCATCACCACCACTCCTTCCGGCCTGCAATTTGAAGACACTGTTTTAGGCTCAGGCGCTATCGCCAAAGCAGGTCAAAACGTCCAGGTGCATTACACCGGCTGGTTGTTTAACGACGGCGTGCAGGGTGCCAAATTTGACTCCAGCAAGGACCGTGGTCAGCCTTTCGCCTTTTCTCTGGGTGCAGGTCAGGTCATCAAGGGCTGGGACGAAGGCGTGCAGGGCATGTCGGTCGGCGGTACGCGCCGCCTGATCATTCCCGCAGAACTGGGCTACGGTGCGCGCGGCGCGGGTGGCGTGATTCCGCCAAACGCCACGCTGTTGTTTGAAGTGGATTTCTTGGGCTGATCTGCCCCTCCATCAAAGTGCCCATGATCATCACCAGCCTGCTTGATACGGATTTATACAAGTTCACCATGATGCAGGTGGTGTTGCACCAGTTTCCGGGTGCCGAAGTGGAGTACCGCTTCAAATGCCGCAACGCAGCCAACCTGGCACCATATGTCAGCGAGATACGCGAAGAAATTCGCGGCCTGTGCAGCCTGCGCTTTCAGGACGCTGAACTGTCTTACCTCAAGGCCATGCGCTTCATCAAGGCAGACTTCATTGATTTTTTGGGTATCTTCAAGCTCAATGAAAAGTATGTGACGGTAAAGGCTTTGCCAACCGGCGAGATTGATGTGTCAATCAAAGGCCCTTGGTTGCACACAATCCTGTTTGAGATTCCGGTACTGTCCATCATCAACGAGGTCTACTTTCGCAACACGCAAAAGCAGCCTGATCTGCTGGAGGGCCGAACGCGACTGACCACCAAAATTGCCGAGTTGCAAGCAGACGGCCTGCAGGCTCTGAAAATCGCTGACTACGGCACACGCCGCCGTTTTGGCAAAATCTGGCATGAAGAGGTCTTGCGCACGCTGGCCAGCAAGCTGGGGACCGGGTCAGCCCAGGGTAAAAACGCCACCGTTTTGGGCCAATTTGCTGGCACCAGTAACGTACTTTTTGCCATGAAACTGGGCTTGACGCCGCTGGGCACCATGGCGCATGAATACCTGCAGGCTTGCCAGGCGCTGGGGCCACGCCTGCGTGATAGCCAGGTGTTTGGCTTTGAATCTTGGGCCAAAGAATATCGGGGCGACTTGGGCATTGCGCTGTCAGATGTGTACGGTATGAGCGCCTTCCTGCGCGACTTTGACATGTATTTTTGCAAGCTGTTTGACGGTGCAAGGCACGACAGCGGCGACCCGTTTCAGTGGGGCGAACGCATGATTGCGCATTACCTGAAAAACCGTGTGGACCCGAAAACCAAGACCCTGATCTTCAGCGACGGCCTGACGGTGCCGCGCACCATTGAGCTTTACAAGCAGTTCAAAGGGCGTTGCCAGCTGGCTTTTGGCATCGGTACTAACCTGACAAACGATCTGGGTTACGAGCCTTTGCAAATCGTCATCAAGATGATTCGATGCAACGGCCAGCCCGTTGCCAAGCTGTCTGATACCCCGTCGAAAAACATGTGCGACGACGAAAAATACCTTGCTTATCTGCGTCAGGTGTTCGAGATCGCGCAACCCTGACATGCCTTCTGTACGCAATTGGAGCTTGCCATGAATTTTCTTCATCGCGTGGGTCTCGTTTTCCTGGTCTGCATGCTGCCTCTTGCCGCAAACGCGGCTGACGTTGACGGCGCACGCTTGAGTGTGCTTTGGGCGATTCCGTTTGCCGGCATATTGCTTTGCATCGCTTTGATGCCCCTGATGGCGCCAGGTTTTTGGCATCACCACTTCGGCAAAATTTCAGCCGCTTGGACGCTGGCATTTTTCCTGCCGTTTGCGGCCGTTTTCGGCGTCGGTGCGGCGGGTGTCAGCCTGGTGCACGCCATGCTGGCTGAATACCTGCCGTTCATTATTTTGTTGACAGCGCTATACACCGTGGCTGGCGGCATTTATATCCGTGGCAATCTGCACGGCAGCCCGGCATTGAACTGCGTGTTGCTTCTGATTGGCGTCGTGCTTGCCAGTTTTATGGGCACAACCGGCGCTTCTATGCTGATGATTCGCCCGCTGATTCGCGCCAACGACAATCGCCAGCACAAAGCGCATCTGGTCGTGTTTTTTATTTTCTTGGTCAGCAATGTGGGCGGCTCGCTGACCCCCTTGGGTGACCCGCCCCTCTTTCTTGGCTTTCTCAAGGGCGTTGATTTTTTCTGGACGGTGGGTTACATCCTTCCTGAGACGATATTCATGGTCGCCAGCCTTCTGACCATTTTTTACATCATTGACAGCTACTACTTTAAGAAAGAAGGGGTACTGCCCGCAGACCCAACACCAGACACAGCTCGTTTGGGATTTGATGGTGCCGTCAACTTCTGGCTGCTGGCTGCCGCGGCGGGGTTAGTGTTGATGAGTGGTGTCTGGAAATCTCCCGTCGCTATCGACGTAGCGGGTACAGCAGTGGGTTTACCGGGCATGGTGCGCGACATTGGTTTAGTCGTCATCACACTTGTTTCGCTCCGCATCACTGCCAAAAGCGTTCACGACAGCAACCAGTTCTCATGGGCTCCCATGCAGGAAGTGGCCAAACTGTTTGTGGGGATCTTCCTGACCATCATCCCTGTCATTGCCATGCTCAAGGCGGGCGCTGAAGGGCCATTCGGCGCTATCGTCAAGGGCATCACCCGCCCTGATGGGTCACCAGATCCCGCGATGTATTTCTGGGCGACAGGTTTGCTGAGTTCATTTCTCGACAACGCACCGACTTATCTGGTGTTTTTCAACACTGCAGGCGGCGATCCCAAAGTACTGATGACCACACTGGCTCCCACGCTCGCAGCCATTTCGGCGGGTGCTGTCTTTATGGGGGCCAATACATACATCGGTAACGCTCCCAACTTGATGGTCAAGGCCGTTGCAGAAGACCGCGGCGTGAAGATGCCAAGTTTTTTTGGCTACATGGCGTGGTCCTGTGGTGTTTTAATTCCGCTTTTCATCATCGTGACCCTCATCTGGTTTCGATAATTTTTCCAAGGTATTTCATGAACAAACCCAAAATTCTGGTGGCTCGGGCTGTATTTCCTGAGGTCATTGCCCGGCTTGAACAATACTTTGACGTGGAGTCGAATCAAGCTGACGAAAGCTGGACCCAGGAACAGTTTATCCACAAGCTGCAAGGCAAGCAGGGTGCGTTCACCACCGGTGGCGACCGTATCGATAGCGAAGTACTGGCAGCTTGTGCAGACCTGAGGATCTGCGCCAACATGGCCGTGGGATACAACAACTTTGACATTGACGCCATGACCAAAGCAGGTGTGCTTGCCACTAACGCACCGGACGTGCTGACCGAAACCACGGCTGACTTTGGCTTTGCCCTGCTGATGGCCACGGCCCGGCGCATCACGGAGAGCGAGCATTACCTGCGTGCTGGCAAATGGAACAAATGGAGTTACGACATGTTTGCGGGCTCAGACATTCATGGCAGCACGCTGGGCATTTTGGGCATGGGCCGCATAGGTCAGGGTATTGCCAAGCGGGGCGCTCATGGCTTTGGCATGACCGTGATTTATCACAACCGTTCTCGGCTAAGCGCCGAGCTCGAAGCTGATTGCAAGGCTACTTACGTGAGCAAGGAAGAATTGCTGAAGACCGCGGACCATGTGATGCTGGTGCTGCCTTATTCACCCGCATCCCATCACACCATTGGCGCTGCCGAGCTGTCCGTGATGAAGCCCACCGCCACACTTGTCAATATCGCGCGCGGCGGCATTGTGGACGATGCCGCACTGGCCGCAGCACTGGCGGCCAAACGCATCGCGGCTGCCGGGCTCGACGTTTTCGAAGGTGAGCCCAAGGTTCATCCTGATTTGCTGACGGTTCCCAACGTGGTGTTGACGCCGCACATTGCCAGCGCCACCGTCCCCACGCGGTTGGCCATGGCCAACCTGGCGGCGGACAACCTGATTGCCGTTTTGACAGGAAAAAAGGCCCTGACACCGTTAAACTCACCGCCCAATACCCCCTAAATGTGCCTCCAGACCAATGGATACATGCGTGAAAAGCTCCTGAAAACATAGCATGACTGAATTCGGCTTTTATGCCTTGCTGGCGCTGCTCATTGTCAATGTGCTGTTGTTGCTGTGGCTGTTGTTCAGACAACAGCCTGACAATGGAAAAGCAGAACTGCTCGCGCTCATCCGCGAGGGCCGCGACAAAACCGAACGCGAAGTACGGCGTGAGATTGTTGACAGCGGTCGCGCCAACCGGCAGGAACTCAGCACCACGTTCGCCACCTTCCAGCAAACGCTGACGCAGCAGAGTGCAGAGGCCATTCGCACCCAGAACACGCAGATCGACGCCTTCGGCCAGCAGCTTGCCCTGCTGCAAAAAACGCTATCGGACACGCTGGTCATGCAACTGCAGTCGGTCAGTGAGTCGAACGCTCGCCGCATGGGCGAAGTCCGTGAAACGCTTGAAAAGCAACTTGCGCAGCTGCAGGCTACCAATTCAGCCAAGCTGGACGAGATGCGCAAAACAGTGGACGAAAAACTGCAAAACACACTGGAGACGCGCCTGGGTGAGAGCTTTAAGCAGGTGGCTGACCGGTTGGAGCAGGTTCACAAGGGCCTGGGTGAAATGCAAACCTTGGCGCAAGGTGTGGGCGACTTGAAGCACCTGCTGACCAACGTCAAAACGCGCGGCATTTTTGGTGAGGCGCAATTGTCCGCGCTTCTTGAGCAGGTGTTCACCGTTGACCAGTACGCCGCGCAAGTCGCTACCCAGCCCGGCAGCAAAAACACGGTGGATTTCGCCATCAAGCTGCCGGGCAGGTCTGACTCTGGTGAGCCGTTGTGGCTACCGATTGACGCGAAATTTCCGAACGAAGACTATGAGCGCTTGCTCGATGCCCAGGCGCGGGCCGACGTGCAAGGCGCAGAATCCGCAGGCAAGGCGCTCGAAATCCGCATCCGGCTGGAGGCCAGAGCCATCAGTGAAAAATACATCGCGCCGCCGCACACCACCGACTTTGCAATTTTGTTCTTACCCACCGAAGGCTTGTACGCCGAAGTGCTACGCCGCCCCGGCTTGATGGAAAGCCTGAGCCGCGACCACCGCATCACGCTGGCCGGGCCCACCACACTGCTGGCCATGCTCAATTCGCTGCAGATGGGTTTCAGGACGCTGGCTCTGGAAAAGCGGTCAAGCGAGGTATGGCAGGTGCTGGGCGCGGTGAAAACCGAATTTGGCAAGTTCGGCGACGTGCTGGCCAAAATCAAATCGAATGCCGAAACCATGCTGAACACGGTCAGCAGCGCCGAGCAGCGCAGCCGCGTGATGGGCAAGGCGCTGCGCAATGTCGAGGCACTGCCTGAGCTTGATTCAGCCCGCTTGCTAACGTCCGATAAAGGTCTGGACAAAGACGTTGACGCCTGAGCTTGCCCGCCTGATTCTTGCGCAAATCTGCCTTCATGCCTGCATGGCGGGCACCCGCATGGCCGCTCCGCTGCTAGCGCTCAAACAGGGTTACAGCCCGGCGGCTGTGGGGGTGTTGCTAGCGCTGTTTTCCATCATGCAGGTGGTGCTGGCGCTGCCTGCAGGGCGCTTTGCGGATCGGCATGGTTTGAAGCGACCTGTGGGTTTTGCGGTGATGGCTGCCTGCATCGGGGCTGGGCTTGCCATGGCTTTTCCCGTGTTCCCGATGCTTTGCGTGGCAGCATTGCTGACAGGTGGTGCCACTGGCGCAGCCAATATATCGTTACAACGCCACGTGGGACGCGCTGCCAGCCAGGCCGGAGGCAGCGCACAGCTGCGCCGTGTGTTCAGCTGGCTGGCCATAGGCCCGGCTGCATCCAACTTCATTGGGCCGTTCAGCGCAGGCCTGTTGATTGACTACGCCGGTCCGGTGGCCAGCAGCACTACAGGTTATCGCGCAGCTTTTTTATTGATGGCATTGCTGCCGCTGGCAAGCTGGTTGCTGGTGCAGCGCACGACAGACATGGCGCCTATCGTTGTGCCGGAAGGCGCTGGCAAGCGCAAAGCGTGGGACTTGCTGAAGCAACCGATGTTCGCGCGCTTGATGCTGGTCAACTGGTTTTTGTCGTCCTGCTGGGACGTGCACACCTTTGTGGTGCCGGTGCTGGGATTCGAGCGCGGTATCAGCGCGTCCAGCATCGGGTCCATTTTGGGTGCCTTTGCATTGGCGGCTGCGGCAGTACGCGTCGCGTTGCCGTTTGTGGCGTCGCACATCAAGGAATACAAGATCATCACTGCGGCCATGCTGGTGACCTGTGTGCTGTTTGGCATATACCCTTTCATGCAGGGCGCCTTGGGAATGGGTTTGTGTTCTGTCTTGTTGGGGATCGCACTGGGTACAGTGCAGCCCATGATCATGAGCACGCTGCATCAGATCACGCCTGAAGCACGCCATGGCGAGGCGCTGGGCCTGCGGCTCATGGCGATCAATGCTTCCAGTGTGGCCATGCCCATGCTGTTTGGTACAGCGGGCGCCGTGGCCGGTGTGGCGGTGGTGTTTTGGGCGGTGGGGGCAGTCGTTGGCCTGGGTGCTCGCTCGGCTTGGCAGCTGGGTCAGAATGCAGCTGTTGTTACAACTGATAAAACGTCCGGATGATGTCCCACGCTGCGCCAGGTGTGTCAACGTAATGGAATAAATTCAGGTCTTTGGGTGATATCGCGCCTTCTTCAATCAGCACGTCAAAGTTGATCAGCTGCTTCCAGTAATCCGAGCCAAACAAAACGATCGGCAGCGGCTTGGCCTTGCCGGTTTGCACCAGTGTGATGACCTCAAACAATTCATCCAGCGTGCCAAACCCGCCCGGGAAGGCCACCAGCGCTTTTGCCCGCATCATGAAATGCATTTTGCGCAGCGCAAAGTAATGAAACTTGAAGTTCAGTGACGGCGTGATGTATTTGTTGCCCGACTGCTCATGCGGCAGCACGATGTTCAAACCTACTGTGGGTGCGCCCAGCTCATGCGCCCCCCGATTGGCTGCCTCCATGATGCCGGGGCCGCCGCCAGTACAGATAAAAAGTTGCTTGTCGTGCGGCAAAGGCTGGCTGTGCGCGGCCACCAGCCGTGCAAACAGCCTTGCCTGGTCGTAGAAGTAAGCGTTTCGAATATGGCGTTCGGCCACCAGCAAGGCATCTTGCGCGTCGCGTAGTGCGTCGCTATTGTTGCCATCGGCATTGATTTTGGCCAGATTGGTTTGTGCAGCAAGCAATGATGTGTTGGCGGCTTCAGGGGCAGGAAAGCGCGCACTGCCAAACACCACCACGGTGCTTTCAATGCCCTGCTCGTGCTGGATCAACTCAGGTTTGAGCATTTCGAGCTGCATACGGATGCCGCGTGTCTCACGCCGCAGCAAGAATTCCGGGTCGGCAAAAGCCAGCCGGTAAGCATCAGCATCGAGCGGCTGGTCGTCGCGCGCATGGGCCTGCAGTTCAGCCCAGGCGTTGCTCAGGCGGCTGGCGGAGAGGTCTTGTGTTTGTTGCATGTTTGATTGTTAACCGATTAGGGGCAAAAACGAAAAGGGCTCCGATGGAGCCCCTTTTTCTGATGCGGTCAGCAGGGCTTAAACCCGTTTGCGGCAACGCGGCTGGTCAGACGCGTTTTCTATATTCGCCAGTACGGGTGTCAATCTCAACCACATCGCCTTGCGCCACAAAAATCGGCACGCCGATTTCAAAGCCGGTGGCAATCTTGGCGGGCTTGAGCACCTTGCCCGAGGTATCGCCTTTGACGGCAGGCTCGGTCCAGGTGATTTCGCGCTCGACGTTGGTCGGCAGCTCGACAGAAATCGCCTTGCCTTCGTAAAACACAACTTCCAGCTCCATGCCGTCTTGCAGGTAGTTGAGCGAGTCACCCATGTTTTCGGATTCGACTTCGTACTGGTTGTAGTCTGCGTCCATGAAGATGTACATCGGGTCGGCAAAGTAGGAATAGGTGCAGTCTTTTTTGTCCAAAATGACCTGGTCAATCTTGTCGTCGGCCTTAAAAACGTTCTCGGTGCCGAAGCTGCCAATCAGGCTTTTGAGCTTCATGCGGACGGTGGCAGAGTTGCGGCCACCCCGGCTGTATTCGGTCTTGAGCACCACCATCGGGTCTTTGCCGTGCATGATGACGTTGCCGGCGCGAATTTCTTGAGCGATTTTCATAACTTGTCTTCAGGTGATTGAGGAAATGCAGTGCTGTTCAGTGCAAAGCCCATAATTTTAGCGGTTTTTTGCTGCGTATTCGACCAGGCTGCTGGTCAGGTCCGGCTGCCCAGACAGCCTTGCGCGGCTTTTGGCGGCTGTTTCCTGCCAATCGTACGCGTCGGTGAGCGACGGAAGTGCCTGGTCAGACAAACCATTCCACACCCTGTAAAAAGACCGCAATTCCGGCGGGGCGTCCAGCATGTCCATGAAAGCCTCCAGTTTCGGCCCATGCGCACCGTCGTCTTGCGGGTAGATTTGCCAGACAAAGGGCTTGCCTGCCCAGATGGCCCGAATAATCGAGTCTTCACCACGTACAAAATTGATGTCACTGGCGCAGAGCAGGTGGTCAAAGTCGGTTTGGCTCATCAGTGGCAGGTATGAAATTGATAGCTGCTCGCGCATGTATCCATTAGTCTGGAGGCCGATTTGATGGGTATTTTGGGCTGTTTTTGAGGCTAAAAACGACTTCACGGCTTGCGTTGCACGACCAGCGGCCACCAGCAGGCGCACGGGCTTGCCATCAACACCGTTGTGCGCCAAATCATCCAGAAGTTCGGCCAGAGCAGGGGGCTCATAGCAAAACAGCGACACCAGCGTTTCACCCTGCCAGTCAACGCCTTGTTGCTTCAGCCAGGCCGCACGATCAAAGGCGGTTTGTCGCAGCAGCAAATCGGGCTCACGCAGCAAGCCGCCGGTGCCAGATGTGAAACCAGGATAAAAAAACACCTTATGCCAGCCTGCCGCCGGGCCGCTGTTGACCAGGCTGGTCAATCCGTGGTTTCTGGCGACATAAGGCTCTGCAGACAGGTATTCAAGGTTGATCCAGAGCGGTTTCGGATGGTCTTTTTGGCCGCCAGACGAATGAATATGTGCGCGAGCAGCTATAAATTCAGGAGCGGCGTCGCAGCCAAAGGCTTCTATCAATACGTCGCAGGGGGCACTGTCCAGACAAGACACATCCAGCGCGTCAGTCCAGGGCAATACCTGCACATCTTGCTGGCCAGCAGGCGCCATCCAGTCCAGCGCAGACCCGTCATCGACCCACAGCCGCACCCGCTGGCCTCTGGTGGCCAGGTCGGCGGCCAGCCGCCAGCAAATACCGATGTCGCCAAAGTTATCAACGACTTTGCAAAAAATATCCCATTGAAGCGAACGCATCAGCAGATTGTCCACAATACGGTATGAGTAAAGATTTTGAGTTTGCCCCCGAACTGTTGGCGGAAGTCGCTGCGCTGCCTGCGCTGCCGGGCGTTTACCGCTACTTTGATCTGGAGGGCGGCGTGCTGTACGTGGGCAAGGCGCGTAACCTGAAAAAACGCGTTTCCAATTATTTTCAGAAGAACCATGGAGGCACCCGTATCGGCCACATGGTGACCAAAATCACCCGTATGGAAACCACAGTGGTGCGCTCGGAGGCCGAGGCGCTGCTGCTGGAAAACAACCTGATCAAGACGCTGAACCCGCGTTTCAATATTCTGTTCAGGGACGATAAAAGCTACCCGTATTTAAAACTGGCCACCCACCAGTTTGCACGGGTGGCCTACTACCGGGGTGCGGTCGAAAAAAAGCACAAATACTTTGGCCCGTATCCCAGTGCCTGGGCCGTGAAAGAAAGTATTTTGTTGCTGCAAAAAGTCTTCAAGCTGCGCACGTGTGAAGACACCGTGTTCAACAACCGCAGCAGGCCGTGTTTGCTGTACCAGATCAAACGCTGTTCGGCGCCGTGCGTTGGCCACATCAGTCCCGAGGCGTACGTCCACGACGTGACAAACGCCGAGAAGTTTTTGCAGGGTGAAACGCAAGAAATATTGACAGGCCTCGAGCAGCAAATGCTGGCGCATGCCGAAAAACTTGAATTTGAACAGGCGGCTGAGCTGCGCAACCAGATGTCAGCGCTGTCCAAGGTATTGCACCAGCAGTCGATGGAGATTGGCGGTGATAAAGACGTGGACATCCTGGCCGTGAAAGTGCAGGGCGGCAAGGCCTGCGTGAACCTGGCCATGGTGCGCGGTGGGCGGCATTTGGGCGACAGGCCGTACTTTCCAACGCATATCGAAAACGCGGTGGATGTGGCCGAGATGGATGCTGAAGTTGATGCCGAAGAAACACTGGCCACCAAGGCCAAGTCACTTGAGGCGCTGGTGCTGGAAGCCTTTATTGCCCAGCACTACATTGACGTGCCGGTGCCCCCTATGCTGGTGTGCAGCGAGCCAGTGGACAAAGAACTGATAGCCGCCCTGATTGCCCAAAGCGGCGTGAAGTTTGCCGCTATTCACCAGCCGCGCGAACAGCGCCGCATCTGGCTGGACATGGCGATGAAAAACGCCGAGCTGCAACTGGCGCGCCTGCTGGCTGAGCAGGGCAGCCAGCAGGCCAGAACCCGGGCGCTGGCCGAGGCGATGGACTTGTCACTTGACGATTTGGCCAGCCTGCGCATTGAATGTTTTGACATTTCGCACACGGCTGGCGAGGCCACACAGGCCTCGTGCGTGGTGTTTGCCGAACACAAAATGCAAAGCGCGCAATACCGTCGTTACAACATCGAAGGCATCACGCCGGGTGACGACTACGCCGCCATGCGCCAGGTGCTGACGCGGCGCTACAGCAAGCTGGCCGAGGCGGTGAAAAACAACGACGGCAGACTGCCCGATCTGGTGCTGGTGGACGGCGGCAAGGGTCAAGTGTCGATGGCGCGGGAGGTGTTCACCGAGTTGGGCCTGGACTTGGGCTTGATTGCCGGTGTTGAAAAAGGCGAGGGCCGCAAAGTCGGCCTGGAAGAGCTGGTCTTCGCAGATGGCCGCGAGAAGGTTTATCTGGGCCGGGACTCTGCCGCGCTGATGCTGATCGCGCAAATCCGCGACGAGGCGCACCGCTTTGCCATCACCGGCATGCGTGCCAAACGCGCATCAGTGCGAACCGGTGCCAGCAAGCTGGAGGACATTGAAGGCATCGGCCCGAAGAAGCGCGCCAGTTTGCTGCAACGCTTTGGCGGCATACGTGCCATCGCGTCAGCCAGCGTTGAAGACATTGCTACGGTGGACGGCATTTCAAAAGAGTTGGCTGAGGAAATTTACCGGGCTTTGCATTGAAAACGCTCCCAAACGCTTGGAAAACCTTGTTTTTACCTGTCAAAACAGCTCCCAAGCTAATAAATACATGTGCAAGCAGCTCCTGAAATGATAGTAATTCAACCGGTTCGGCTGGCATGCCAAAATGTCTTATGAAGTTTTGGACCATTCCCACCATCATGACCTGGACCCGCATCATCGCGATTCCTCTCATTGTTGGTGTTTTTTACCTTGATCTGTCCGAGGAAAAGCGCAACCTGATTGCGGCGGCGATGTTTGTCGTGTTTGCCGCCACCGACTGGTTGGACGGCTATCTGGCCCGCAAACTGAACCAGACCTCCTCGTTTGGTGCTTTTCTGGACCCGGTGGCCGACAAGTTTTTGGTCTGTGCAGCGCTGCTGGTGCTGGTGCACTTGCAGCGCGCTGATGTGTTTGTCGCGCTCATCATCATTGGCCGCGAGATCGCCATTTCAGCCCTGCGCGAATGGATGGCCGTGATTGGCGCCACCAAAAGCGTGGCGGTGCACATGCTGGGCAAGGTCAAAACGGCGGTACAAATGACCGCTATTCCGTTCTTGCTCTACGACGGTGTTTTATTCGGCATCGTCGACACCCATGTCTGGGGCACCTGGCTCATCTGGATCTCTGCCGTTTTGACAGTCTGGTCCATGGTCTATTACCTGCAAAAAGCGATTCCCGAGATCCGCAAACAAGCAAAGTAAGTAAGGCCAAACAGTGAGTCGCCCGCTTTGAAATCTTCTGTTGAAGGTGCGTTGCTACGTGCCATGCCCGTTGTGTTTGTGCTGATCTGGAGCACCGGCTTTGTGGTCGCCAAATACGGCTTGCCCTACGCACCTCCCCTAAGTTTTCTGACGATTCGCTACGCCCTGTCGCTACTTTGCTTTCTGGCCTGGATTGCGCTGGCACGCGTATCGTGGCCACGCGGCCGACAGCAGTGGCTGCATCTGTCTGTCAGCGGCGTGCTGATTCACGCGGGCTATTTGGGCGGCGTATGGGTGGCCATCAAGGCGGGCATGGGTTCTGGGCTGGCGTCGCTGATGGTGGGCTTGCAGCCCGTGTTGACGGCACTTTGGGTGTCCAGCATGGCGCCAAGCGAAGGCGAAGAAAAAGTCACCCAGCGGCAATGGATGGGGTTGGCACTGGGTTTGGGCGGTCTGGTGCTGGTGGTGTCACGCAAATTTGGCAGCACGCAAGAAGTCACCGCTTTCACGCTGGCGGCCATCACCGTCGCCTTGCTCAGCATCACGGCCGGCACGCTGTACCAAAAGCGCTATGTCGCACCCGCTGATGTGCGTGGGGCCAACGCGGTCCAGATCGCTGCCGCATTCATTGTGACGCTGCCATTGGCGTTGTTTGAAACCGAGGCCATCACCTGGACGCCGCAGTTTGTTGGCGCGCTGACCTGGGCCGTACTGGTGCTGACGCTGGGCGGTTCGTCGCTTTTGTACATGCTGATTCAGCGCGGCGCTGCCACAGCCGTGACCAGCCTGCTGTACCTGGTGCCGCCCTGTACAGCGCTGATGGCCTGGCTCCTGTTTGCCGAGCCGATCACGGCGGTTACCGTTTTGGGGACAGCCATCACCGCTTTGGGCGTGAGCCTGGTGGTGCGAAATGCGAAGCCGCAGACTTAGCCTTCCACGGTTCGCTGGCAAACTCGGCGACTAAAAAATCAATCAGCAAGCGTATGCGGCGTGGTGCATCAGGCCGGTACGGCGCCAGCCAGTGGATGTCGGCGTCTGGCATACACCAGTCGGGCAGCACCCGCACCAGTTGTCCGCTGGCCAGCGGGCCGGCAATGTCCCACAGGCTGCGCAGCATGATGCCGCGCCCGTCCAGGCACCAGTCACGCACCAGCTCGCCCGAGTTGCTGCTGAGTGGACCACTCACAACAACACGCGATGACGGAGAGCTGACCCCGCCACGTTTTTTAATGGGACGCTGATCAACCAGTTGCCATTCATCAAACGGCTGATTGGCCCGATTGCCGTTTTCGCGTGCGATCAGGCAAGCATGTTGTTGCAGGTCCGGCAAGCTCAAAGGGGCAGGGTGTTGCTTCAGATAAGCGGGTGCAGCCACCAGCACGCGCTGGTTGCGCGCCAGCCGCCGCGACACCCACTGCGCCGCCTGTGCGCCATGGACAGACCACAGCCACACAGCGCCATCAAAGCCTTCAGCGGCCAGGTCGGGCAATTGTTCCGTCAGTTGCAACTGCACTTGTACCTTCGGGTAACGCGCCTGAAACCGCGCCAGCGCAAGCCCCAGCCACAGCCGCCCAAAGCCAAAAGTAGCCGCCAGCCGGATGCGCCCGGTGGGTTCCTTGTGTCGCTCTTGCAACTGGGCCTCCAGCGCCTTGAAACCCTCCAGCAGCGGCACGGCGCTGGCGCACACGGCTTCGCCCTCAGCCGTGGGGCTGACGCGCCGGGTGGTGCGCTGGAACAGTCGTTGGCCCAGCTTAGCCTCCAGCGCTGCCAGCCGCTTGGTCACGGCCGGTGCGGCCAGGTTCAGGCTGACGGCGGCGGCAGCCAAGCTGCCGTGGTCGCGCACGGCCAGTACCAGTTCAAGATCACCGCGTTCCATGGGTGGGCCTTATTAGTTCTTTAAAAGAAATAATCAATAGCTTTATTATTGCTTGAATTGTTTTGTACAAAGCGTGATGATCAGGGTGTGAAAAATCTGGAACACTTTTCGACCCAAACAGTACAAGGCCCGGCAGGGCTGCTACACACCCGTATCACGGGGAGTGGTGCACCTTTGCTGCTGCTGCACGGCCACCCGCAAACACACGCCATGTGGCACCTCGTTGCCCCCGCATTGGCCCGGCACTTCACGGTGGTGATGATGGATTTGCGCGGTTATGGTGATTCAGTACGACCCGCAAGCGATGCCGACCATGCGGCCTATTCAAAACGCGCCATGGCGCTCGACGCTGTGGCCGTCATGCAGTACCACGGGTTTGAACGCTTTGGCGTGCTGGCGCATGACAGGGGTGCGCGCGTGGCGCACCGCTTGGCGCTTGATCACCCCACTGCGGTTGACCGCCTGATGCTGCTTGATATTGCTCCCACGCTGGCGATGTACGAGAACACCACACAAGCCTTTGCCACCGCTTACTGGCACTGGTTTTTTCTGATTCAGCCGCCGCCATTGCCTGAAGCATTGATCGAGTCTGACCCGGTACGCTACATTCGCAGCGTGATGGGAAAGCGGCACGCAGGCCTGGCGGCTTTTGCCCCCGAAGCACTGGCTGAATACGAGCGCTGCGCTCAAATACCAGGTACTGCCCGCGCCATTTGCGAAGACTACCGTGCCAGTGCCACCATCGATTTGGCGCATGACCGGGCGGATATGGCGGCAGGTAAAAAGCTGACACAGCCCCTCAAAGTGTTGTGGGGCGAGCATGGCGCAGTAGGCCAATGCTTTGACGTGCTGGCGCTGTGGCGTGAACGGGCAACGCAAGTCACAGGCAACAGCTTGCCATGCGGCCATTACATTGCCGAAGAGGTGCCCGGGCTATTGATTCCACAAGCTTTGGATTTTTTTCATCAAACCATTCATTAACCCAGTATCCAAGAAAGAAGTCATCATGAGTAAAAAACGTATCGCAGTGATTGCCGGCGACGGCATTGGCAAGGAAGTCATGCCTGAAGGCCTGCGCGTGATGGAGGCTGCCGCCAGCAAGTTTGGCATTGATCTGCAGTTTGACCACTTCGATTTTTCAAGCTGGGACTACTACGAGAAGCACGGCCAGATGCTGCCTGACAACTGGAAAGACCAGATTGGTGGCCACGATGCGATTTATTTTGGCGCTGTGGGCTGGCCTGACAAAATTGCCGACCATGTGTCGCTGTGGGGCTCACTGCTCATGTTCCGCCGCGAGTTTGACCAGTACATCAACCTGCGACCCGCACGTTTGATGCCCGGCATCATCGCGCCCGTGGTGCGGCGTGACGGCAGCGCACGCGCGCCCGGTGAGATTGACTTTTACATCGTGCGTGAAAACACCGAGGGCGAATACTCCAGCATTGGCGGCAAGGCTTTCCCGGGTACCGACCGTGAGTTTGTGTTGCAAGAGTCTGTCTTTACCCGCATCGGCGTGGACCGCGTGCTCAAGTTCGCATTTGAGCTGGCCCAGTCACGGCCCAAAAAACATTTGACCAGTGCCACCAAGTCCAACGGCATTTCAATCTCCATGCCTTACTGGGATGAACGCGTCGTTGAGATGGCCAAAAACTATGCGGACATCAAGCTCGATAAATTTCACATCGACATCCTGACTGCGCATTTTGTGCAGCGGCCAGACTTTTTTGATGTGGTGGTGGCCAGTAATCTGTTTGGTGACATTTTGAGCGACCTTGGCCCCGCCTGCACCGGCACCATCGGCATTGCACCAAGCGCTAACCTGAACCCCGAGCGCAAGTTTCCGTCGCTGTTTGAGCCGGTACACGGCTCGGCCCCTGACATTGCGGGCAAGCAACTGGCCAATCCGATAGGACAGGTCTGGTGTGGCGCGATGATGCTGGAGTTTCTGGGCCACAAGGATGCGCATGATGCCGTGCTTGCAGCGATTGAAAAAGTTCTGGCCCCCCAAAGCGGGGCACCTCGCACGCCTGATCTGGGCGGCACGGCGACAACTGCCGATGTGGGCAGAGCCATTGCAGCGGCTCTGGGTTGATCTGCCTGTTTCACTGCTGGATCGAAAATAAACCAGACGGTCAGGCTTTGTTTCACGCCGTAGCGCAGAAAAAACCGACTAGAATTCGCCACCGCGTGACGACTGATTCAACGCCGTATTGACACAACAAGTGTCTATGGTTCAAATGATGTTCAGCAGATAAACTGCATGCGCTGCTTCTTGTTGATGTCCCGAGCTGATGTCCCTGAAGTTGTTTTTTTGATAGCCGCTAGCTTTAACCAGATTAACTTTATACATACGAGGGACAGCTTGTGAACAAGACAGAACTGATCGAGCACATCGCCAAGCACGCCGACATTTCCAAAGCCGCTGCAACGCGCGCTCTGGAGTCAACCATCGGTGCCGTCAAAACAACCCTGAAAAAAGGAGGCTCTGTGTCTCTGGTGGGTTTTGGTACTTTTGCAGTGGGTAAACGTGCTGCACGCGTAGGCCGCAACCCGCGCACCGGGGATGCGATTAAAATCAAGGCAGCCAAGGTACCCAAGTTCCGTCCGGGCAAAGCGCTCAAAGACGCTTTGAACTGACAGGAAACTGATACCCGGGAAGTAAAAAGTTTATGGCGGGGTGCTTAGCTCAGTTGGTAGAGCAGCGCCCTTACACGACGTAGGTCGGCGGTTCGAGCCCGTCAGCACCCACCACTAACTTTTCACACACCCCTACCGAAGGCGAACAACTTGTTCGCCTTTTTCACTTTCGCCATTGATTTTTTCGATAGCTGCACAGGACTTTTCTGATGTTTGATTTCATTCGCAAGCACACCAAGCTCACGATGGGTTTCCTGTTTTTGCTGATCGTGCCGTCCTTTATCCTGTTCGGCATTGACGGCTACAGCAAGTCGCAAGATAAGAGCCCGGTGGTTGCCAAAGTAGATGGTCAGGAAATTCTTCAAAGCGAATGGGACCGTGCACACCTGCGCGAAGTCGACAAGCTCAAGGCATCCATGCCTTCGCTGGATGCCAAGCTGCTGGATTCGCCAGAAGCCCGTTACTCGACTCTGGAGCGTCTGGTGCGTGACCGCGTGCTGCTTGCAGCAGCCGGAAAATCAAAGTTGACTATTTCTGAGCGTAAGCTCGAAGATATTTATGCTGCTGATCAAGCATTGGCAGCGTTTAGATTGCCTAACGGTAAATTTGACAGAGTCGGTTTTATGACTCAGGCAGGAATGACGCCGGAAGCATACGAAGCCACCGTTATTTCAGATCTTTCAAGTCGTCAGGTGCTGCTGGGCGTCATAGGCAGCGGGTTTGCCACCAATGCAGCCGCTGACACAGCGCTGAACGCCTATTTTGAAAAGCGCGAAATTCAGATCGCACGGTTTTCAACAGCCGACTACGCCGCCAAACTGAACCCGACCGACGCTGACCTGGAAGCGTTTTACAAGGCGAATGCCAGTTTGTTTCAGGCACCCGAGCAGGCCAACATCGAATACGTATTGTTCGATGTTGAAACCATCAAAAAAGGCATCAAGGTGGCAGAGGCGGACCTGAAAACCTATTTCGATCAAAATGCACAGCGCCTGAGCGGCAAAGAAGAACGTCGCGCCAGCCACATCCTGATTGCGTCGCCTAAAAGCGCGCCTGACACCGACCGCCAAAAAGCCAAAGCCAAGGCAGAAGAACTGGCAGCGCTGGTTAAAAAATCTCCAGACACCTTTGCCGATGTGGCGCGCAAAAACTCACAAGACCCGGGGTCTGCCCCCGCAGGTGGCGACCTTGACTTTTTCTCGCGCGATGCGATGGTCAAACCGTTTTCAGACGCTGCTTTTGCCATGAAAAAAGGCGACATCAGTGATGTTGTCGAGTCCGAGTTTGGGTACCACGTCATCAAATTGACCGACATCAAGGCTCCCAAGCAGCGCACTTTTGAGGAGATGAAACCCGAGCTGGAAGCTGACGTTAAAAAGCAGCAGGCTCAAAAGAAATTTACCGAAACAGTTGAAGGTTTTACCAATGCTGTGTACGAGCAAGCCGACAGCCTGAAGCCCACCGCTGACCGCCTGGGGCTCGAGATCAAGACAGCCACCGGCATCACGCGCAAGCCTCAGCCGGGTGTCACGGGTGCGCTGGCCAACGCCAAGTTTTTGAATGCCATTTTTGCGCCCGACACCATCGAGAAAAAACGCAACACGGAGGCGGTCGAAGTCGCGTCCAACCAGTTGGTGTCTGGCCGCATCACGCAGTACACGCCGGCCCGCACCAGGCCTCTGGCAGAAGTTAAAGACATCGTGCGTCAGCGCTGGCTGGCCCAGCGCGGCGCCGAAGAAGCCCGCAAGGACGGTATTGCCAAACTGGCTGCGTGGAAGGCTGCTCCGGCTACTGCCGTGCTGCCCGAAACCCTGTCTGTATCACGCGACCAGCCACAAAAGCAGCCCCTGCAGCTGGTAGATGCCGCACTGCGCGCTGACGCAGCTGCGTTGCCAGCTCTGACCGGCATCGACCTGGGTGCGCAGGGCTACGCGATTGTCAATGTGCTGAAAGTCCTGCCACGTGAAGCATCGCTCGACGCTGCCGCCAAACAGGAGCGCAGCCAGTACAGCCAGTGGTGGACATCGGCCGAAAGCCTGGCGTACTACAACGTGCTCAAGGAGCGCTTCAAGGCAGAAATAAAGGTGGCCAAGCCCGTCCGCGCAAAAGCCGACCAACTGCCAAGCGCCGACGCCACCAGCACGCAGTAGGGCGCTATAATCTTATCTCTACGGTGGCTGTAGCTCAGTTGGTAGAGTCCAGGATTGTGATTCCTGTTGTCGTGGGTTCGAGCCCCATCAGCCACCCCAGAATCTGAGAGCCTGCTATTCATTGGATAGCAGGCTTTTCTGTTTTTTACTGCTCAAAACCGATGTCCGCGAGATGAATTTTTCACGGCATGTAGTCCTTTACCCCGTCTTTACGGGGAGCCGTCAACAGTTACACCCGGCCTGCCGTTGAAGGATGGACCCGACAAGCCATCAAGTTTGACGGCGCGGTTAGTCAACTCAAAGGAAACACCATGAAAAAATCATTTGTACTCGCATGTTTCATCTCTGCTTGCGCCGTGTCCAGCTTTGCGCAAACACCCGCCAGCGTAGAAGGTGCCCGACTGGTAGCGCAGCGTGATGCAGCCTATGCAAAGGCACATCCAGTGTCCGCGATGACGCCCAGCAAGCCTGTGGTCAAGCACCGCGCGCATCGCAAAGCGGTCAAAAAAGTGGCGAAGTAAAACGCGGGGTGCTGGATTTATTCACCCCCAAAAAACCTGAAAGCCGGATGAACGTCAAGGTTCATCCGGCTTTTTGAGTGGGGCAGTTGATCTGCGCTTAGTTCACCATCACCAGCTTGCCCTTTACGCCCCGTGAGCCCATGTGCGCATACGCGGCCTTCAGGTCACTCATCGGCATCGTGCTGTCAATCACGGGCTTGATCTTGCCTTGGGCGTACCAGGTGGCCAGCTCGGCCATCATGGCGGCGTTGGCTTTGGGCTCTGCCTTGGCAAAGCCGCCCCAGAATACGCCGACAATGGACGCGCCTTTGAGCAGGGGCAAGTTCAGTGGCAGCGATGGCGTGGGGCCAGACGCAAAACCGACCACCAGATAGCGGCCGCGCCAGGCAATCGAGCGAAAGGCGGGCTCGGTGTAGTCTCCGCCGACCGGGTCATACACCACGTTGGGGCCTTTTCCGCCTGTGAGTAGCTTGATTTGTTCACGTAAATCTTGTGTGCTGTAGTTGATTGTCTCGTCTGCGCCGATAGAATAGCATAGCGCGCATTTTTCGTCGGTGGACGCAGCGGCAATCACGCGTGCGCCGACGGCCTTGACGATTTGAATGGCCGATGTGCCCACGCCGCCAGCTGCGCCCAGTACCAGCACGGTTTCGCCAGCCTTGAGTTGTGCGCGGTCAATCAGCGCGTGGTGTGATGTGGCGTAAATCATGATGAAGGCCGCTGCATCAACAAACGGGAAACCAGATGGCAGCGGCATGCACAAGGCGGCGGGTGCGATGGTGTGGGTGGCAAAGCCGCCTGTGCCTGACAGGCAGGCCACGTGCTGGCCGACGGCGAGATGCGTTACGCCTTCACCGACGGCCTGCACCACGCCGGCGTATTCAGAGCCGGGTACAAAGGGCAGGGGCGGCTTCATCTGGTACTTGTTTTGCACAATCAGCAAGTCGGGGAAATTGAGCGATGCGGCCTTGATCTCGATCAGCACTTCACCTGCTTTTGGGGTGGGGGTGGGCAGCTCTTGCCAGGTCAGGGCATCAACGCCGGTCGGGTTTTCGCAAAGCCAGGCATGCATGGTGTTCTCCGTTTGTGATTTGATGCGTCATCATAGGCAGGTTACTGCACCGTCACCCATGCTCTGTCACCCCTGTGACCTAGAATCAAAACATGAAAATTCTTATCTCCAACGACGACGGTTATCAGGCAACGGGCATTGTGGCCCTGTACGAGGCTTTAAAAGACATTGCCGACGTGGAGGTGGTGGCACCCGAGCAAAACAACAGCGCCAAGTCGAACGCGCTAACGCTGCACACGCCGATGTACGTGCAGACGGCCGCTAACGGCTTCAGGTACATCAATGGCACCCCCGCTGACTGCGTGCACATTGCGCTGACGGGCCTGCTGGGCTACCGGCCTGATCTGGTGGTGTCAGGCATCAACAACGGTGCCAACATGGGCGACGACACGATTTATTCAGGCACGGTGGGTGCGGCGATGGAAGGGTATTTGTTTGGCATTCCGGCGATTGCTTTTTCGCAAACCGAAAAGGGCTGGGCGCATATTGATGCCGCTGGCAGGCGCGCGCGCGCGCTGGTGCAGCAACTGATGCCATCGATTCAAAAGCCGGGACACCCGTGGTTGCTGAACGTCAACATTCCCAACCTGCCGGATGCGGAGTTGAAAGAAACCAAAGTCGTGCGTCTGGGCCGCCGACACGCGGCTGAAAAAGTCATTACCCAACCCAGCCCGCGAGGCGACACCATGTACTGGATCGGTGGCGCGGGCCCGGCCAAGGACGACAGCGATGGCACCGACTTTCATGCGGCCAAGCAAGGCTATGTGTGCCTGACGCCGCTGCATGTTGACTTGACCGAACATACCCAGTTGCCGCATTGGGCCGAGCGCATCGCCAAGCTGGAGTCCAGCGGCGCATGACAGCGGGTGACCCGCCCCGCAGGCCTGGCTTTCCACTGCGAATGCCGGCTGCCACCGGGCAACCAGTTGCTATTAAATCAGTAGCTGCTCGCGCATATAAACAGGGCGATTTATCCCTAAAAAACCCTTTAAAAGAGGCTCAAAAGCCTGTTGCAGGTGCTGCAGTCACTATATCCGCCGGTATTGGGCTTGATTCGCAGGCTGTTCGCGCCCGCATGGTGCAAAAACTGGCCGCGCAGGGTGTGCAGGACAGCCGTGTGCTGGCCGCCATGGGACAGGTTGAGCGGCACCGCTTTGTCGATTCAGCCCTTGTCAACCAGGCCTATGAAGACACCAGCCTGCCCATTGGCTTGGGGCAGACCATCAGCAAGCCCAATGTGGTGGCCCGCATGCTGGAACTGCTGGTCAAAGACCATGACGGCAAGCTGGGCCGTGTGCTGGAGATTGGCACGGGCTGCGGCTACCAGGCCGCCGTGCTGGCGCAACTGGCCACCGAGGTTTACAGCATTGAACGCCTG
The DNA here is from genome assembly GCA_031410335.1 of Polaromonas sp. Classification (GTDB taxonomy): domain Bacteria; phylum Pseudomonadota; class Gammaproteobacteria; order Burkholderiales; family Burkholderiaceae_C; genus Polaromonas. The sequence continues at coordinate 38,586 of JANNYZ010000010.1, forward strand.
CGCGGCCTGCACGACAAAGCCCGCGACAACCTGCGTCCGATGCGGGTGGGCAATTTGCATCTGCTGTTTGGCGACGGCATGCTGGGCTACGCCCGGGGCGCACCCTATGCGGCCATCATTGCCGCTGCGGGTGGCGAGGCGCTGCCGCAAGCCTGGCTGGACCAGTTGGCTGTGGGCGGGCGACTGGTGGCACCGGTGCAGGGCGCGCGCGGTGCGCAGGCGCTGGTGGTGGTTGACAAGACAGCACGCGGCGTGACACAAACGCTGCTGGAGGCGGTGCATTTTGTGCCTTTAAAATCAGGTACAAGCTAGCATCAAGCAGCAGCATCACAAGCAAAACCAACGTCAAAAGTAAAGTCAAAAGGCAGGAAACCATGCATCATTCAATCTCTTTAAACTGGCAGCGCGGCGCAATGGCCGTGCTGGCTGCCACCGTGATGCTGATGGTGGGCTGCGGCTCGCGCCCTTTGGGCCCAGCGCCGGTTGAGGACCGCGGTACAGGCACGGGCAGGCCAACGGTGATGGCGCCTGTTGCCCCCGGTGACGTCAAACAACCGCCCGGCTTTGAAAACGCAGGCAAACCCGGTTACTACACCGTCAAGCCGGGTGACACCCTGATCCGCATTGGCCTGGACACAGGTCAAAACTTTCGCGACATCGTGCGCTGGAACAACCTTGAGAACCCCAACCTGATTGAAGTCGGCCAGGTGCTGCGGATCGTTCCGCCGACCAGCGACAACCCGCTGGTGGTGACGCGGCCTGTTGTGTCCGGCACGGCCAACACCACTACTGGTTCCACCACGGTAGCTGCGCCTGTGCGGCCAGCATCAGCCCCGGCCAGCAGCCCCCAACCGGCAGCCACCGAAGATGACATTGCCTGGATATGGCCTGCCCAGGGCAAGCTGATTGCCGGCTTTGACGAGGTTAAGAACAAGGGCTACGACATTGACGGCAAATCCGGCGACGCGATTATTGCGTCCGCCGACGGCCGGGTGGTGTATGCAGGGGCTGGCCTGCGCGGCTACGGCAATCTGATCATCCTGAAGCACAACAACACCTACCTGACAGCGTATGCCCACAACCAGACGCTGCTTGTCAAGGAAGACCAGACCGTCAAAAAAGGCCAGAAAATTGCCGAAATGGGCAACAGCGACGCAGACCGGGTCAAGCTGCACTTTGAGATTCGCCGTCAGGGCAAGCCGGTCGACCCAGCCAAGTACCTGCCCGCCCGATAGACAGCCGGCCTGAGGCGCGGCTTCGTCAAAGTCGCACGCCTCCTACAAGCTCAGTGCGCCTAGCCGCACACCCTTTTGGCGCATGACAAACAACAATCTTGGCTTGCGCTGCTGGAATAGACAGCAGCGCGTACCTGCTGTTACGTCCGCATCCATCACGCCAGGAGCTGATCAGTCCCATGTCCAAACCGCTTGCCTACCCAGATGCAGACCCCGATGCGTTTCATCGGCGACTGGCGCATTTCAATGTGGTGCGAATTGCGCCAGGCATGCCTTCAGGTCAATGGCAAGCAGCCCTGCAGACCGAGTTTGAGTGGCGCGAAGCCGAAGGGCATTACCTTGAGACACTGAGGCAGCAGATGGCGCCATTGCTGCCGGAGCCAAGCAGCACAGACACATTTATTGCCTGGTTTGAATCACTTGCTATAGAGGGACCCGGCCAGCAGCATGCGCTGTTTGACTGGCTGGCAGACAGCGCCACGCTGCCGCAAATGCGCTGGTTTTTAACGCAGGAGGCGGCGGGCGAGGCGGGCTTTGATGACCTGCTGGCCTACACCCAGGTCAAATTGCCGGCACGCGCCAAGCTTGAATGCGCGCGCAACTACTGGGACGAAATGGGTCACGGCAAGCAAAGCGCGATGCACGGCCAGATGCTCGACCACATGGTGCGCGCCCTTAACCTGCGACCCCGCATTGACACCACCGTCTGGCAGGCGCTGGCACTGAGCAACACCATGCTCGGCTTGGCCACCTCGCGGCGCTATACCTATCAGTCTCTCGGCGCGCTGGGCGTGATAGAGCTGACAGCCCCTGGCCGCGTCAAGCGCGTGTCAGCCGGCATGAAGCGACTGGGCCTCGACGGCCGCATGCGGGCTTATTTTGATTTGCATGCGGCGCTTGATGTGTCGCATGCCCGGGCCTGGATTCGTGAAATCATTCGCCCGCTGGTTGATGCAGACCCAGCCTGCGCCCCGTTGATGGCCGAAGGCGCGCTGATGCGGCTGGTGTGCGGCGCGCGCTGCTTTGACCGATACAGTACCGACCTGAAGATAGCGGAGACGGTGTGCTGAACGGCACCGCTGATGCTGAAACCGCCAAGGCGCTGGGTCTGATTTTGCGGCACCTGGCGGGCAGCGGCTACCGGTTCATGACGCCCACGCCGCTAACGCATCAGCGGGTTTTGGCCCATCGGGGTTCGCAACTCGGCACCACGCTGCGCGATATTTTTGGCTGGAACATGCCCTTTACCCTGGCCAGCTGTGACGCTATCACGCGCGAACTGCTGGCCGCCATGCGGGGTGCCGGCGTGCTGCAAACCCGTGGTGACGTGCTGCACAGTACGGTGCGGGTGTCCAGCCTGGGCGACGATCTGCTGGTGCATTCGGCTTTTCCCACCACACAGGACGACGCTGTGTTTTTTGGCCCCGACACCTACCGCTTTGCGCGGTTTATACAGCAAGGCGTGGCGCACGTGCAGCCTAAAAGCAGCCAGCCGCTACGCGTGCTTGACGTCGGCTGCGGCAGTGGCGCAGGCGGCCTGGTGGCGGCACGTGCCCTGGCAAAACTGCCCCAGCCGGGCCCGCTGGAGGTCTGGATGAACGACATCAATCCGGCGGCATTGCAGATGACGGTTGTCAACGCGGCCTGTGCGGGCATCGCTGTCAAACCGGCTTTGGGCAACGCATTGCGCGCTGTCCAGGGTGACTTTGACCTGATTATTTCTAACCCGCCTTACCTTGAAGATGCCGCCCAGCGCGCCTACCGCCACGGCGGCGCCGGGCTGGGCCGCGCTTTGAGCGTGCGAATCGCCGAAGAGGCTTTGGGCCGGCTGGTGCCCGGCGGACGCTTGCTGCTGTACACCGGTGTCGCCGTGGTGGGCGGGGTGGACGCGTTCTTGGCAGACATTCAGCCGTCACTGACTGCCAGCCAGTTTGACTGGTCGTATTCAGAAATTGACCCGGACGTGTTTGGTGAAGAGCTTGACCAGCCCGCCTACGCCCATGTTGATCGTATTGCCGCCGTTGGTTTGACGGTCACGCGGGTCAGCGCCAAAGCAGAGGCCCCGTGATGCAGGCCAACCTGCAGGCCGACGCCTGTGTCAACGTCAGTCCAGCGGGCATAACGGTGCCCGACAGGGCGCGCAGCACCTTGGAGCGCATGCCCAAATGGCTGATTTGCGTGCCGCTGACATTCCAATGGCTGTGGCTGGCCCTGCGCTACCAGAGCCTGACGCTGCCGACCATTGCCAACCCGGCCATCACCGCTGGTGGGCTGGTCGGCGAAGGCAAGCTCGAATATTTTGACGGCATGGGGCCGATGGCTTTGTCGGCAACTGCCGCGTTTTGCGCGGTGTCTACCCACAAAAGCCACACCGGCGCAGAGCTGCGGCAGATCATGCAGGACGCTGGTGTGCGTTTTCCGGTGATTGCCAAGCCCGATCTGGGCCTGTGCGGTTATGGGGTTCGGCTGGTGGCCAATCGTATGGAGCTGCGCGACTATCTGCGTGCCTTTCCTGCCGGCGAAACGGTGGTGCTGCAGCAGTACCTGCCGCAAGAGGGCGAGGCAGGTATCTTTTACATTCGGGACCCACAGGCCGACACCGGCCGCATCATTGGACTGGCGCTGCGCTACTTTGCCCGCGTCACGGGCGACGGCGTGCACAGCATTGCACAGCTCATAGCGGCTGACCCGCGCGCCCAGCGCTCGGCCCAGTCAGCCCGGCATCAACCCAGCTACAACCCCAGTGATACCCCCAGAGCAGGGGAGGTGGTGCGTTTGGCCACCATTGGTTCTACCCGGGTTGGCGGCCTGTACCGGGATGGTCAGGCGCACATCACCCCCCAGCTCACCAGCGCCATTGATGCGATTGCACGCGACATGCCTGCGTTTCATTTTGGCCGGTTTGATGTGCGCTTTGACAGCCTGCAGGACCTGGCGGCAGGCCGCGGCTTTTCGATCATGGAGATCAACGGCGCCGGCTCCGAAGCGATTCAGGCCTGGGACCCCGACATGAGCCTCGTGGCGGGCTTCCGGATGATCTTCAAAAAGCAGCGCATTCTGTTTGCCATTGGCAACGTCATGCGGCGCAAGGGCTTCAAGCCACTTGGTGTGCTGGCGCTGGCGCATCTGAACCGCCGGCAAAACCAGCTCATCGAACGCTACCCGCCGTCCAATTAACCGCTTGGTTTGATGCTGGCCACGCAGGCGAAATGGCATACTCTGCGAGTGAAAAAACACATCTATATTTATTCCCCCTCCAGCGCAGTGCGAGACAAAGCCAGCTTCCGGCGGGGCATCAAGCGCCTTCAGGCGCTGGGCCATGAGGTTGAAATTGACGAAGCGGCGCTTGCCAAATACCAGCGCTTTGCGGGCGACGATGGCGTCCGGCTTGCCGCCATTGACCGGGCAGCCGCCAGCGGCGCTGATGTAGCGCTCATCACGCGGGGTGGCTACGGCTTGACGCGCATCCTGCCCGCCATCAACTACAAGGCAGTCGCCAAGTCGATTGCCAAAGGCACCCAGTTTGTGGGCCTGAGCGACTTCACGGCACTGCAAACAGCCCTGCTGGCCAAGACCGGCGCCATCACCTGGGCTGGCCCTGCGCTGGGCGAAGACTTTGGCACCCCTGTGACGCCTGACGACATCATGGAGGCGTGCTTTGACGATCTGTTGAGTGGGCAGGGCGAGGGCGCGGGTTGGCAACTGCCCAAGCCGCCAGCGCCAGGTGCTACGAATTCAGTAGCTGCTCGCGCACATCAACAGGGCTCTAAAGGCCAGTTTGTTATCCAAAATGCGCCGCTTTGGGGCGGTAATCTGGCAGTTTTGACCAGTTTGATCGGCACGCCGTACTTTCCCAAACCCGAGCAAATCAAAGGCGGCATTTTGTTTGTGGAAGATGTGGGCGAGCACCCGTACCGTGTTGAGCGCTTCCTCACTCACCTGCTGCATGCAGGTGTGCTGGCCAGCCAAAAGGCGATTGTGCTGGGCCAGTTCAGCAACTACAAACTGGTGCCGGGTTATGACAGCGGGTTTAATTTCGGCGCGGTGGCAGAGCGATTGCAGGGCCAGGTGAAGGCCCGGGTTTTAGCGGGTTTACCATTTGGCCATGTGGCCACCAAGGTGCTGCTGCCGGTGGGGGCCAAGGTAACACTGGCGGTAGAGGGCAGGGATGCGCTGATTTTTTGGGGCCACCAGCATTGAGCCTGACTGCCGAACTAGCGCAGCCTGAAGCCGACTTTGCCGGTCAGGCTTTTGGGCAGCAGGCCGTTAAAACGGCAGCTGATGCTGGCAATCTTCTCGCGTGCCACGGTTTCGCCGTAGGTATTGGCCAAAATGGCCATCACGTCGCTGCGGGCGTACCACAGGCCCTGCACGTCAGGCGCGTAGCGCACGCGGCGGGTAACCGCCGGAAATTTTCTTTCGCCATAGTCGCCCAGCTCACGCAGCATCAGCTCGCGAATGATTTCCGTGCGTGCATCCATCGCTTTGGGTGTTGGCTCCGCCCGCCCCAACAGCGCCATGTAGCTGGAGCGAAGCTGTGGCATGAAGGTAGGCAGATTGAAAGAAGGCAACAAGGAGCGCATGAAATGACTTTAATAAATAGGTATCAGACTGAAAATGGCTATGACTTGAAACTAGTTTCTGCTAGATTAAAGCGACTTTCAAAGATTGGCAAGCGGGAGAACCACCTTTATGCAACGCAAAATGGCATATAAATCAGATAGTTAGTAACTAAATGTCAAGTTACTTCTAACCATGTAACCGCCCGCCAAGCCCCGCCCACCCCACTTTTTGGTAATTTACACCCTCTATATGACAAGCACAAAACACTACTCTTCGCACTACATCAATGGCCAATGGGTCAAAGCCGATTCAGCCGACACCTTACCCGTGCATGACTCCAGCACAGAGGAAGTCATGGCCACCGTGCCCGCAGGTACGGCCCAAGAAGCCGAAGCCGCCGTGCTGGCCGCCAGAGCTGCTTTTGAGGGCTGGGCCGCCTTGCCGGTGGAAACGCGCGCGGCGTACCTTGACAAAGTGGCCGCTGGCGTCAAGGCCCGGTCTGACGAGATGGCCACCGCCATTGCGCGCGAGGTCGGTATGCCTTTGAAAATGGCCAAAGCCGTTCAGGTGGGCGGCCCGGCCTGGCATTGGGGCAACTTTGCCAAAGTGGCGCGTGGCTTTGAATGGGAGAAAAAAGTCGGCAATTCTCTGGTCGTGCGCGAAGCGATCGGCGTGGTCGGCTGCATCACGCCGTGGAACTTTCCGCTCAGCCAGATCACCCTGAAAATCGCGCCCGCCATGGTGGCAGGCTGCACGGTGGTACTCAAGCCCAGCGAAATCGCCCCCGTCAACGCGATGATTCTGGCCGAAATCATTCACGAGGCGGGCATCCCTGCTGGCGTGTTTAACCTGGTCAATGGCATGGGCCCGGTGGTGGGCGAGGTGCTGGCCACGCACGCTGAAGTCGACATGGTGAGCTTTACAGGGTCTACCCGCGCCGGCAAGCGCGTGAGCGAACTGGCCAGCCAGTCGGTCAAGCGCATCGCCCTGGAGCTGGGCGGCAAGTCAGCCAGCGTGATTCTGGACGACGCCAATTTTGAAGCGGCTGTCAAAGGCACTGTGGGTGCCTGCATGCTGAACAGCGGCCAGACCTGCTCGGCCCACACCCGCATGCTGGTGCCCGCAGCGCGCTACGACGAAGTCAAGGCCCTGGCGCAGGCAGCGATCGCCAAATTCAGCGTCGGCCCCAGCCTGGATGAAGCCAGCAAGCTGGGCCCGCTGGTCAGCGCCATGCAGCGCGACCGGGTGCTGGGCTTTATCAAAACCGGCATTGCTGAAGGCGCCGACGTGATTGCAGGCGGGGCTGAGCCACCGCCTTTTGCCACTGGCTACTTTGTGCAGCCGACCATTTTGGGCATCAAGCCCACCGACACGCTGGCCCAAGAAGAAATTTTTGGCCCGGTGCTGGTGGTCATCCCCTACAAAGACGAAGAAGACGCCGTCGCCATTGCCAACAGCACCATCTACGGCCTGGGTGGCGCGGTATGGGCGAGCACCGACGAGGCCGCCATGAAGGTGGCACGCCGCATGCGTACCGGCCAAGTCGACATCAATGGCGGGCCTTTCAATGCCAATGCACCGTTTGGCGGCTACAAGCAGTCCGGCAATGGCCGCGAAAATGGCATCTACGGTTTTGAAGAGTTTCTGGAATTCAAGTCCATGCAGCTCAAACCCGTTACAGTTTGAGGCTACGCCCACCCACCTGGACACTCACCCGCAACCATGGCAGAAGTCACCGTTGTTTTTGCCGACTTGACCGGAAGCACCGGGGTCTTTGAGGCCCTGGGCAACGCCAAGGCCACGCAGACCATCACCCGTCTGACCGACTGGATGGGCAAGGTCTGCAAGTCGCGGCGCGGCCAGGTGGTTAAAAACCTGGGTGATGGCGTGTTGATGGTGTTCAGCCGCAACACCGACGCCGTCGAAGCCGCGACCGAGATGCAGCGCCTGCACACCGAGCGCATCAAGACCTGGCCCGACAAACTCAAAATGCATCTGCAAGTCGGCGTGGCCCGAGGCGAGGTGATCGAGCAGGCCGGCGACTATTTTGGCGATGCTGTCAACGTCGCGGCGCGTCTGTCTGACCTGTCGGGCCCCGACCAGATTTTGGGCACCGACGCCGTCATCCATGGCCTGCCGTCCGACACGCTGGTGCGTTATCGCAGCCTGGGCGCCATGGACATTCGGGGCCGAAACGAGGCCTGCATGGTTTACCGGGTCGAATGGCAAAACGAGGTGCTGTCAGACTTCTTTACCGTGCCGGCGGGGCTGAGCCCCACCCCCTTCACCAAAACCGTGCCGCAGCTTGGCACGATTGCCATGTCGTGGCTTGACGTAGAGGCCAGCTTCACATCCGAGCAGCTGCCAATTTACATCGGCAGGGTGGCCGAGGCGCAATTTGTCATCAATGACCCCCGCGTGTCGCGTCTGCACGCCAAAATCATGTGGCGGGCCGGCAAGTTTTACCTCGAAGACGTCAGCAGCTATGGCACCTGGGTGCGCTTTGCAGGTGGCAACGCCATTGTGGCGCTGCGCAGACAAGAGTGCGTGTTGCTGGTGGCGGGCGAGATCGCACTGGGCGGACCGTTTGAAGACTTCACCGTGCCAACGGTGAGCTTCCAGTTTCCGGGCAAGTAAGCACAACCAAACGCTATCAATAAAGTAGCTGCTCGCGCATGTATCCATTGGTCAAAACGCCTAAAGTATGGGGTAAAAACGGCCTGGAAAAACGCTTTGAGGCAAGTAGCTTCCCAAAACGGCGGCAAAAAGCGGTTTGAAAGCTTGAAATGAGCCGTTTCAGGGTATAAAAAGTGCCTCTAGCCCAATAGATACTTGCGCTAGCAGCTCCTGAATTGATAGTAAATTCAGCAAGCAAAGGCCAAAGAGTCTAAGCATCCAGCGGTTCAAAGCCGAGTTTGATCGCCTTCAGTCTTCATTACTCGGGTTAAAGTAGCTAAAACGAATTAGGGCCGAGGTCTTACCGTTCAGAAATGCATTTTGCTGAGTCGGGTTGCAGGGTTTCAAGATTCTTTTATAACTGTGTGTTTTTACAGTATGAAGCCTTGAAGCCCGACAGTGAAGCCAGTTTCAGGAGATTTTGATGCCCAGATTATGTTGCAGCGCCATTTTTATACCGCAGGTCTTGCGGCGTACATTACGTTCCGATCAACGGCTGGAAACAGTGCCGCTTACACCATGAACTGGGTATTTATACAGCGACGATTTTCTGGCAGCTCGCATAGCTGCGACACAGCGTATGGACAAAAGCGAGCCTTTGGTCTGGACGCAGTGACACTGTAATGTGGGCTGTGGACTAAAAAGGGGCGCGGCGCTTTGCCATGGAACAAACGCCAGGAGGTGTTGCTGCCCGCGCTAGTACAAATTACTCGTGCGGACACCCGCTTCGCGAGCGCCGCACATTTCGAACGTTAGAGTTAAAAAGGAGAGGCAAATGGCTGTTAGCTTTTTTGATTGGTCAGCAAGAGTGGGGTTTATCTCTATGCTTGCTCTATGTTGCTTAGCCTTTTTCCAAATAGGTGGCATGCCTTTTCTGCTTGCGCTTGCAATCGCGGTTTTCGGCTCATTTCTTTACGTGTGGTATCAAGCTCGATTGCGGGTGCAAGGGCTGGCCTACCGCTCCGGCAAAGATCTCATCTTTGCCTGTGCCGTCCCGCTGGCGACCATACTTATTTCAATCGCGGTAGCTTTCAAGAACTTTGGTCTATTAGCGGCTGCGTATAGGTGATGTGTGGCTCTAACAACGCATTCAAGTTGATAGGGCACGCGCGCCGATTACTTTGAGATTAGGCATCAACGTGGCATCTCAAGTCAGTAGAACATTGAAGTGGCTTCTTCCTGCCGTCTTGGCCGCGTCTGCGATTGGTTATTCGTTCTATCGACGTTCTGAAGTAGCGTACTGGGACGGTGCGGTCGGCAATTGGTTGGCGACTCTGTTCGGCATCCTCGTAGGTATTCCAGTCGCCCTGTCGCTTGAACGCAATCGAATCAATTTAGAAAAGGCGGAGCAGCAGCGTGCAGATCAACGCACGAAGCGTGACGTTCTGATCCTCCTGCAAACAGAGTTAGTAGACGCGCAGAAAAAGATTGCGCAAAGAATTTCTCTGGGTTCGTCTATTCCCGTCGAGCCACTGAAGACTTCCGCGTGGGAGGCTATGAAGGCAACTGCGAATCTTCGGCACGTAGCCGAGCTACCTCTCATAAGCTCGCTCTCAGAGGCATACAGGCTGATACAGGTTCTCGCCGAAACAGAGAAGATGCTTCACCGAACTATCTATGGCGTCAATGTCCAATTCACGGACGGTGAAAACGCCGCAACGAAGATCCTGCGTAACGCCGTGGCTTTCCATGCTCCCACCCTGACGACAATAGATCATGCATTGAACGCCGTAGCGGCCGCGCTCGACTCTCTCCAGCCGAGCTAGCGCATGACGAAGCATAACCCTTCCATCACGCGGACAACTTCCAGCCTACGACCTCCAGCTCCCACTCATATCAAACGTTAGGCAACATCATGATCCACAAGTGAAATCGGGGTCAGACTCCAACTAATCTGCAATTGCTATTAATTCAGTAGCTACTCGCGCATATATCCATTGGCCTAGAGCCCTAAAACACACCTAAAAACGGGTTAAAAACAGCCTTTCGACCCTACCAGCCAGTCAAAGCCGCATCAAAAAGCAGCCAAAAAACCGAAAAACAGCCGCTTTAGGGTATGAAATCGGCCTCTAGCCCAATAGATACATGCGCAAGCAGCTCCTGAAATGATAGTATTCAAGATGATCGAACTCTTGCACTCGCATCGCCAGAATCGTAATATTCAAAGCCCGGTCACCCGGACTTCACCCAAAAACTCGCAAACCCATGCTCCAACTCAGACCCACCTGTGAAAACTGCAACATCGCACTTCCGCCCGACTCGCTGGAGGCGCGTATTTGCAGCTATGAATGCACTTTTTGCGTGACCTGCGTGGATGAAGTTCTGTCCAATGCCTGCCCGAACTGCGGTGGCGGCTTTGTTGCCCGGCCAATCCGGCCGGCGCGCAACTGGAAGGGCAACAACTATTTGGGTGCTGACCCGGCGTCGACTGCCATCAAACATCGACCAGTCGATGCGGCCGCTCAAGCGCAGCTGGTCGAAAGTCTGCGCGGCATCCATCCTGAATCGCGCTAGGTGCGGCAGCAAGCCACCAGTTTCACAAGCTGATCTGCGGATATGGCCATCGCCCTCGACCACCTTTTTATCTGTTGCGAGCCCGGCGGGCCGGAGGCGCAGGCGCTGCTGGACATTGGGCTGGCCGAGGGGTCCGGCAATGTGCATCCTGGACAAGGAACTGCCAATCGGCGATTCTTTTTTCAAGACGGGTTTCTGGAGCTGTTGTGGGTTAACGACCCAGAGCAAGCCCAGTCGCCGTTAACAGCACCGACAAGACTCTGGCAGCGCTGGATTACCCGCAAAGCGGGGAGTTGCCCTTTTGGCGTGGCGTTTCGCCCGGCTGGTAATGTGGTCGACACACCGCCGTTCGACACCTGGACCTATTCGCCTGGCTACTTGCCAAGGGAAAAGCAGATTTTGTTTGCTAAAAACACAAGCCTGCACGAGCCAGAGCTTTTTTATATGGCATGGCCCCATCCGCAACAGTCCGCACCCGCGCAACCCAAAGATCACCCTAATGGACTTTTGAGCCTGTTGTCCGCATCGGTTGGCCTTCCGGCCGGTACGCCTCTTTCTGCTTCTTCGATAGCAGTTCAGGCTGCCGGTGTGCTGCGTTACCACGCGGCAGACAAATATGAGCTGAAGTTGACGTTTACCGCAAGACAAGCCGTTGCTTTTGACTTGTCACCAATGCTTCCTCTTGTGCTGTCAGCCACAGAGGTCGCCTTTCCAACTAAATATGCCAATAGATCCCAGTCGGCAGCAGGCTAAGCACCAAAGAATCAAGAACCGGGCAGGGCGCTTTGCTGGCGTTTGATTTCTTCTTTTTTCATGGCCAGGTAGCTGGCTTTGTCGGTTTCGTGCAGCTGAACCGGGTACTGCTCAGTGCTGTCAAACCACTTTTCCAGCCGTATGTTTTGCTGGTCGGCTTGCGGTGCGCTGAGGGACAGCAGATAGGCCTCAATGGCCAGGTAGTAGCGCATGGTGTTGCGTTCAACCGCGCCCCGCATGCCGCCTACGTACGACTTTTGGCCGCCGTCTGTCGGCGCAATCTGCGTGAACCCCACCTTGCTGCTGCCGGCCGTGGCCAGGTAGGCCTGCATGGCCATGCGACCTGTCAGGCCGAAGCCGTAGGAATAACGCAGGTGCAAAAAGGTTTTGCCTCCGGCCGAATCTGGCAGCGGCACAGCGGCCAGCTCGATGGCGTAATTGCTGGTGCCGAGCGGGCCTTTTTCGGCAATCAGCTGAACCTGCGAGAAGTGGGCGCTTGACGCGCCGCTGGTCATGGCAAATTCAAGCGCGAATGTGTCGCCGAGCGCTTGGGCTGTCTTTTTGCCAAAGTTGACCATCAGCACGCTGGGGCTGGCATCGGAGGTGGGGCGGCAGTACTTGGTATTGATGTGCAGGATGATCAGGTCGCACAGCCGCTTGGGGTTTTTAAAGCTGCTGCTGACCAGACCAAAGGGCGCGTCCAGCACTGCGTAAGCGTTGCCTGTGACGCGGTTGCTTCCTTGCACTGAATCCAGATACAGCGGTCTTCCAAAGGCGTTGTTGGCCAAAGCGGCGCTCAGGCTGGCGTGCCTCTCAAGCAGTTGGCCTGCGGTGGGTGTGCCCAGCCCCATGGACCCTGCGGAGCCGGCTTGCGCCAACGCTGGGCTACTTGCTGTCGCCGCAGTAAGGCTGAGCAGCGCAACCGCGATGGTCACGACCCACGCCGAAGCGAACTTGAATGCAGATTTCATGAAATCAATATGTGCCATACGCCTAGTTTGCCTGCTTGTGAATGGGGTATTCGCATGAGCCTGCCTCGTCCTACAAGCGTAAACTGTTTTAGACTGGGTTGTGGCTGTCTTTGGCAGTTTTTACATGACCCCTAGACACGACATGATCCATATTCTCGTCATTGAAGATGAACCCACGCAGCGGCTTTTGACCTGCTCGGTGTTACGCAGCGCTGGATATGAAGTCACCGAAGCTGTCGATGGCTCCGACGGACTCAGAAGGGCGCAAAAAACACCGCCTGACCTCATTGTTTGCGATGTGATGATGCCCGGGCTGAACGGTTATGAGCTGGTGACTGCGCTGAAAAGGGATCCTGCGCTGGCGACCATTCCGGTCATCTTGCTCACTGCCATGGCCAAAAGGTCTCATGTCCGGATTGGCATGACGTCGGGTGCTGATGACTATTTGTACAAACCTTTCAGGGCTACAGAGCTGAGGGAGTCGGTCAAGGTGTTGCTGGCAAAGCAAAAGCTTCAGATTGAGCATTTTCGGGGCATTGGCCGCAATTCAATCATCGCTGCGCTGGAGCATCAAAAAGAGCAGCTGGCGCTGCGCTATGAAAAGCGACTGTCGCAAGAGCTCAACGAGCGATGGATCAGCAAAACCGAGCCAGGAACCGAGCTCACCTACTTCAACGCCACCGTGGTGCAGGTCAACCTGTTTGAAGCCATCGTCCGTCGTCAGCCACTGGACAGTTTGCTGGGTAGCGCCGTGCAGCGGGTTTATCAGGCGGCGTGCGACACCTTGTACCTTTTCGGTGCCCGGCATCTGGTGCCTATGGGGGACGATCTGCTGGCTGTTTTCCCTGAGCCCACCGCGCCAGACGACGGCAAAATCCGGCTCCAGGCGCTTCGGTCTGTATTTGGCATGCAAAAAATAGTTCGGGCGGCCTTTGAATCGATGATGGAAAACGCAACCCGCCAAGAGGCTGCAGTCACGTCCCTGACCATTGCCTTGCATGTCGGCCGGGTCGCCCTGATCCATGTTGAAGACCCTTTGCACGGCAGCCAGAGCATGACGCTGGCAGCAGGGGAGGCGATCAATGCCGTCAAAGCTATTGCCAAACATGCCCAGACGACTCAGTGGCGGGTCAGCTGTTCGTTGGCAGTGCTTGGGGGCTTGTCTGACTATGTGGCGATGGGCGATAAAACCCGGCTTCCTGAAGGTGCGGCAGCGCCGGGGCTGGAGCTTGTTGAGCTGCTTGCAGTGGCCCCCGTGTGATGCCGTCTGAAGCCATCAGCCCGGCTGAAAAAGCGGACCCACACGAGCTTGCCCGGCTGGCACGCCTGCGAATGCTGGCGATCATGGACACTGAACCGGAGCCGCTGTTTGACTCGCTGGCGCGCATGGCCAGCACGATCTGCGGCACGCCCATTGCGCTGGTAACTTTGCTGGACGAGCAGCGGCAGTGGTTCAAGGCCAACAATGGCCTGCAGCCACTGCGGCAGACAGACCGCGCCGTGGCTTTTTGTGCACACGCCATACAAAGCAGCGTGCTGATGGAGGTGAGCGACGCGCAAAAAGACGCGCGTTTTGCGCAAAATGCCCTGGTCACCGGGGAGCCGGGGATTCGGTTTTACGCGGGCGTGCCGCTGGTCATGCCCGAAGGCGAACGGCTGGGCACGTTGTGCGTGATTGACCGCGAAGCCCGCAGCCTGACAGCTGCCCAGCGTGACGCTCTGGTGCAGATAGCTGACATGGTCGTTCAGGCCTTGCTTCTGCGGGAGCGGTCTTGTTATCTGCAAATCGTTGGGCAAGAGGACCGCTTTCAGGTGATTGCCGAAGCCTCGCCCGTTGGTATTTTTCACGCCGATGCGTCTGGCGACTGCACCTACACCAATCCGCGCTTCCGTGAAATTTTTGGTCTTACTCTGGATCAAAGCCTGGGTGGTGCGTGGCGCAAAGCGATTCACCCAGCGGACCAGGAAGTATTCTTCAGTGAGCTGGCGCAGTTGGCCAGACGCGGTGGCTCTTTTAGCCTCGAATACCGCTTGCTCAAGCCGGGCGGAGAGGTGGTTCATGTGCACGGCATGGCACGCGCTGTGAGCTGGGGAGAACCGCCCCAGCGTGGTTTCGTAGGTGCGGTGGAGGACATCACAGCCCTGAAGGAGGCGGAGTACGAACTGCGTCAGGTCAACCATCTTTTGCAGGCGGTCATGGACAACCTGCCAGGCGCCTTGAGTGTGTTCGATGACAAGCTGCAACTGAAGGCGCATAACGCGCAATTCCGTCAGCTGTTAGATCTGCCTGGCAGCTTGTTCGCCGGACCAGTGGTCACTTTCGAAAGCATCATCCGGCATAACGCGCTGCGTGGTGACTACGGCCGGGGGCCGGTTGAGCCGATCATTGAGACCATCATCGAACGTGCCCGCCACCCTGTAGTACATCAATTTCAGCGCACGCTTGCAAACGGCACGGCGCTCGATGTTCGGGGCGCTCCCATGCCGGGTGGCGGATTCGTGACGACCTATGTGGACGTCAGTGCAGCCAGACGCGCCGCCGCCATCACAGCGGCGACGATTGAGTCCACCGAAGACGGGATTCTGGTGATCAACGAGGAGGGTGATGTGGTGCTGTTCAATCAGCACTTCCTGCGCATGTGGCGAATCCCGAAAGATCTGGAGAGCGCCAACAACGCAAAAATGCTGGACTTTGTGCTGGACCAGCTGATCGACCCGGAGGCGTTTATCGTCAAAGTCGAGCAGCTTAGCCGCAGCACCGACATGGATAGTTTTGACACGCTTGAGTTCAAGGACGGACGGACGCTGGAGCGTTATTCAAGGCCCTACCTGCTGGATGACCGAGCCAAGGGCAGGGTATGGAGCTTTCGCGATGTGACGGCGCGCAAGGCGGCGGCTGGCGAGCTGCAAAAAGCCAAGGACGCTGCTGAAGCGGCCAACCGCGCCAAGAGTACCTTTTTAGCCACGATGAGCCATGAGATTCGTACGCCACTCAACGGGATTTTAGGCATCACACAACTGCTGCTTGACGAGCAACTCACTGCGCAGCAAACACAATTTGCGCGTTTGATCGATGGCAGCGCCCAGTCGCTGATGGTGCTGCTCAACGACTTTCTGGATCTGGCCAAAATAGACGCCGGAAAAACTGTGCTGGAAGAAGTGCCCTTCAACCTCCGGCGGCTGTTGACGGATGTTGCCGAGCTGTTTGCTTACCGCGCCAGCGCCAAGAGCCTGCTGTTCAGTGATGCTGTGGCTGCGACTGTGCCCGAATGGGTTTGGGGTGATCCGGTGCGGCTGCGGCAAGTGCTGGGCAATTTGCTTGGCAACGCGCTTAAGTTCACCGAAACCGGTGGGTTGGGTCTGACCGTGGCGTCCAGTGACGCTGTGGACGGTACGGTTGATCTTGTGTTTGCAGTCACCGACACCGGCATCGGGATGTCTGCTGACGTGCAGTCCCAGGTATTTACAAACTTTGTTCAAGCCGATGCATCGACCACCCGAAAGTATGGTGGTACCGGGCTTGGCCTGGCCATTGTCAAACGCCTGAGCGAGTTGATGGGCGGGCGAATTGATCTGCACAGTGTTCCTGGCGAGGGTTCTACCTTCACGTTTTCGCTGGACGCAGTGCGTTTAGCCACAGATGCG
This sequence comes from Polaromonas sp., assembly GCA_031410335.1. Classification (GTDB taxonomy): domain Bacteria; phylum Pseudomonadota; class Gammaproteobacteria; order Burkholderiales; family Burkholderiaceae_C; genus Polaromonas. Next base: position 54,943 of record JANNYZ010000010.1, read on the forward strand.
ATCACGAAAAATTTGACATCTCGAAGTGAACAACCCGTGTTGAAGCAGCAAGGCCGTATTCTGGTCGTGGAGGACAACCCGACCAACCAGATTGTTGCGGTGGGTCTGCTCAAAAAAATTGGCTTTGATGAGGTGACCGTTGCCAACGATGGCCAGGATGCGGTTGATTGCGCCTTGCGAGGGGGCTTTGCAGCAATTCTGATGGATTGTCAGATGCCGGTCATGGACGGTTATGTGGCCAGTGCAACCCTGCGGGCTAAAAACTGCCATATCCCCATCATTGCCATGACCGCCAACGCCAGCGAGGCCGACGACCAGCGCTGCAGGGCCGCCGGAATGGATGATTACCTGACAAAACCCGTGACCCGGGAAAGCCTGCTGAAGATGCTTCAGCGCTGGGTACCAGCCGCGCCAATGAATCAGGGCGAAAAAATCAACCAGGGCGAGGGCGCTGATGCCGCCCAGTCCATGCCTGTTTTTGACCGTGAAGGCGCACTCGCGAGGCTGGGCGGTGACGATGTCCTTCTTGACGCAGTCCTGGGCTCATTTATCAGCCGCTTGCCCACTGCCATGGCGCAATTGCAGCAATCCCTCGATGACGGTCAAGCCGAGCCCCTGTCGCGTCATTTGCATTCGATGCTGGGGGCATCTTCTGCTGTGGCGGCAGTTCAAGCGCATGCAGTTCTCGTTGAAATGCACTATTTGGCAGAGCACGGGGATTTTCAGAAGGTCAGGCAAAAGGTGCCAGACTTGCAAGCTCGTCTGGCGCGTTTCGTTTCGGCATGCGCCGTTGGGTGACTGGGTTCAGGGGCGCTGACTACTTATTGAACTCGGCACATTTCAATCTTACTTAACATAATATACATCGTGGAATATATCCAACAAAAGGAATGGTACAGAAAACATAGCCACCGTCAAAATGACATCACCATTTCCCGGTTGACTGCCTCAGGCGTTGGACTTTGGTCAGCATCTCAACAGCGTCTGGCCGTTTGCCGCGATCAGCAAAGTTCAGGGCCGTCATGCCTTGCTGGTTTTTAAGGCTCGGGTCTGCGCCTTCGTCGAGCAGTAGCTTGACCGCCTCGGGGCTCCCGTACATGCTGGCCATCATGAGTGGCGTGGTGCCATTGGGAGATTCCGCGTCAATGTAGGCGTGGTTCTCCAGCAGGAGCTTGATGACTGGCACATGGCCGTTGCTGGCGGCGTAATGCAGCGGTGTCCAGCCGGTTTTGTTGACGTCGGCGCCTTTTTTGACCATCTCGACGGCCAGTTCGAGCTCACCTTTCAGAGCAGCCAGCATCAGTGGGCTTTCACCCAGTACGTTCAAGCTGTTCAGCTCGATCTTCGGGGCACTCAGCAGAACTTTGGCCGCCTTGGGTGACGGCTCCTTGATGGCCACCAGCAGGCCATGCTGGCCTTGAGGATCCAGGGTATTGGCATCAAAACCACGCGCGAGCAGCCTGCCAACAGTCACCGCATCATCCATTTGCAGGGCTTTGAAAAAATCATCATACGAGCCCGCATTTGAAACACCAAACCCAGTAAAAACAACAAGGTATATCGTTTTCTTAAAGTAATCTATGAGGTTGATTTTCATATTAAGCCGTGGCTGTCACGCCAGTAAAGAGCTGTTCAAAGTTATGACTTGTGGCCTGGGCAATGGTTTCAAGCTTTTCGCCTTTCAGCTCGGCAATCAGCTTGGCAACATAAGGCACGTACGACGGGTTGTTGGTTTTGCCGCGATACGGTACCGGTGCGAGGTAAGGGCTGTCGGTTTCTATCAATATGCGGTCGAGCGGCACAAATTGGGCGACTTCGCGCAGGTCAGCGGCGGTTTTGAAGGTCAAAATGCCTGAAAACGAGATGTAAAAGCCCATGTCCAGGGCGGCTTTGGCAACAGACATGCTTTCGGTAAAGCAGTGAAAAACGCCACCTGCTGCGGTTTTGGCGTTGCCCTTGCTGTGTCCGCCCTCGCCCTCTTCCTTCAAAATCGCCAGTGTGTCAGCAGAGGCACTTCGGGTGTGAATGATGAGCGGCTTGCCCACCTGCTGTGCGGCGCGGATATGCACCCGAAAACGATCGCGCTGCCATTCCATGTCGGCGACGGTTCGATCGCCCAGGCGAAAGTAGTCCAAACCGGTTTCCCCAATGCCCACCACTTTGGGTTGCTTTGATCGTTCGACCAGGTCATCCACTGTGGGCTCTGTCACGCCTTCGTTGTCAGGGTGCACGCCGACGGTTGACCAGAAATTGCTATGCGTCACGGCCAGTTCGTGAACGTCTTCAAATTCTTCCAGCGTGGTGCAGATGCACAGCGCGCGGTCAACTTGTGCATCAGCCATGGCCTGGCGGATTTGCGGTAGCTCGGCTTTGAGCTGGGGAAAGCTTAAATGGCAGTGGGAGTCTGTGAACATGCAGAAAATGCTTAAAAAGGGGCTTTCTAGGCATCAGGTAGGCCGTTAGGCCAATAACTCATTAGATGGTCTGGGTTGGCCGGTCTGACGCCAGATGCGCGCCCAGAATCTCTTCGATTTTCAGTTTCAGGAGGCGCGATTTTTCGTCGTTCGGGAAGCGCACCCCAACGCCTTGTGTGCGGTTGCCCGAGGCTTTGGCTGGTGTGACCCAGGCCACCTTGCCTGCCACCGGATAACGCTGCGTGTCCTCGGGCAGGGTCATCAACACGTAAACGTCAGCACCAAGCTGGTATTCACGAGCGGTGGGAATGAACACGCCGCCTTCCTTGAACAGTGGAATGTAGGCGGCATACAGTGCCGCTTTTTCCTTGATGGCCAATTGAACGACGCTGGGCCGTGCAGCGGCAGCAGGTGCATTGGCTTGGGGCGTGCTGGCGGGTGGGTTGGCGCTCATGCTGATAGTTTATCGGTCTGCACGTGCGGACGTGTAGTGAAATCGCTCATTTTGAATTCAGTGCAATTTTGGCGCGGCTGGTGAGAGACTCCAGCATCAAACCGGGGTTATACGGGTGTTCCACCGTGCGGGCCGTATTGGCCAGTTCTTTGGCCCAGGCCGCCAGCCCGAACGTGCCCGCTTTGGCCGGCGATGCGGGCAGGTCAGTCAGGCTGAAAAACCGGGGTGAAGCACCAACCCGGACCGACCACACATCATGGCAAAGCTTTTGCAGCGCGTCTACTGCCTGCGATGGCAGCAGGTCGCTGATGGCGGTGACATCACCCTTGGCCATGGCTTGGGGCAGCGCCTGCCAGCTTTGAGCAATGGCAGCGGCCTGCCCGCTTTGCACCCAGGCCAGTGCGTCGGCCGGACGGCCACCAGCGGCGGTGAGCAGCGTTTTTAAATCAGTGGATGACAGGGGTTTAGGCGGCTTTTTGTCACCGCCCTGCCCTTGATCATGGCTTGCCTGCAGCCACACCAGGGCGTCGTCAAAGCGCGGCCAAACCATGGTGTGGCCCAGGCAACGGCTGCGAATGGTGGGCAGCAACTGGTGCGCAGCTTCGGTGGCCAGAATGAATTTGACCGCACCGGGCGGCTCTTCGAGAGTTTTGAGCAGCGTGTTGGCCGTGATGCCGTTCATACGCTCGGCCGGGAAGACCAGCACCACCTTGGTTGTGCCGCGGGAGCGGGTGAACTGGGTAAAAGACACCACGTCGCGTGCGGCATCAACCTTGATTTCCTTGCTGGGTTTGCGTTTTTTGCTGTCCAGCTCGTCCTGGGTCTTTTCGTCCAGCGGCCAGCCCAGCTCCAGCGACATCAGCTCGGGCATCAGCACCGCCAGGTCGGCATGGGTGTGTACATCAACGGCGTGGCAGCTACCACAAACGCCACAAGCGCCTTGAGGCCTGGGGGCTTCACACAGCCAGGCGCGGGCCAAGGCAAGCGCCAGCTCAAACTGCCCCAAACCGGATGGGCCGGCCAGCAGCCACGCGTGGCCGCGCTGCTTGAGCAGGTTTTCCAGCTGGTTTTGTAACCATGGGGCCAAAATGCCGTTACTGTTGCTCATAGCCAGCCCCGGGTTTTGAAAACCTGCAGGACGTCGTGCCAGACCCCTTCACGGCTCTGCGCGGCATCAATCCGGGCAAAACGGTTGGGCTCGGCTTGCTGCCTATCGGCGTAGCCTTGCGACACGCGCTTGAAAAATTCAACTGGCTGGGCTTCAAACTTGTCAGGAACGCGTGCACCTGCCAGACGTTGGGCCGCCTCGACCGGGTTCAGGTCAAACCAGACCGTCAAATCAGGTTGCAGCAAAGCATGGCCATCTGCGGATTGAACCCATGCTTCAAGCGTTTTGAGAACACCCAGATCAAAACCGCGCCCACCGCCTTGGTAGGCAAAGGTGGCATCGGTAAAGCGGTCACACAGCACGACGTCGCCGCGCGCCAAGGCAGGCAGGATGACACTGGCCAGATGGTCGCGCCGGGCGGCAAATATCAGGAGCGATTCCGTCAGAGCATCCATCGCGTCGTTGAGCACCATCGTGCGAAGCTTCTCAGCCAGCGGTGTACCGCCGGGTTCGCGGGTCAACGTCACGTGGCGGCCAGCGGCCTTGAATGCGTCTGCCAGGCCGCTGATGTGGGTGGACTTGCCTGCGCCGTCTATGCCTTCAAAGCTGATAAATAGACCTTGCGGCCGCTGCGACGGGCCGCCCCTAGCAAGGCCAGCCCCCTCGGGGGGCAACGAGTTACGCGAAGCGACGAGTGTGGGGGTCATATCTTCACTGTCCCCGAATGTATTTGTTGACCGCACGATTGTGCTCGTCAAGTGTGGCGCTGAACTGGCTGGTGCCGTCGCCCCGCGCCACGAAATACACGGCTTTGGTAGGTGCTGGCTGCACCGCCGCCATCAGGGCCGCCTTGCCCGGCATGGCGATGGGCGTGGGTGGCAGGCCTGCGCGGGTGTAGGTGTTGTACGCGGTATCGGTTTGGAGGTCGCGTTTCCTGATGTTGCCGTCAAACTTGTCACCCATCCCGTAGATGACCGTCGGATCTGTTTGCAGCAGCATGCCGGCGCGTAGCCGATTGACAAAAACGCCCGCAATTTGCCCCCTGTCTGAGGGTTTGCCGGTTTCTTTTTCAACAATGCTTGCCAAGGTCAAGGCCTGATCGGGTGACGTCAAGGGCGTGTCCGGCTGGCGCAGGGACCAGGCCACCTCAAGGCGTTTGTCCATGGCTTTGGCCGCGCGCTTGAGGATGGCCAAATCGCTTGAGCCTTTGGCATAGGTGTAGGTGTCAGGAAAGAAGCGCCCTTCAGGATGAATGCCTGGCTTTCCCAGTTTTTCCATGATGATTTCGGGCTGCAGACCAATGGAATCGTGCGCGAGCAGCTCTGCTTTTTGTAGCGCTTCGCGTACCTGCCGGAAGTTCCAGCCCTCCACCAGGGTGATGCTTTTGAGGGTTTGGTCGCCACGTACCAGCATGGCCAGCAGCTTGCGCGGGGACATGCCAGGTGTGATTTCGTAACTGCCCGCCTTGATTTGCCGGGCCTGGCCCGAGACGCGAAACCACAGCTGCAGCAGCTGCACAGGCGTCTGCGCACCGCTGGCCACCACGGTTTCAGCCACCTGCGCGGCACGCGTTCCGGGCTCAATCTCCAGGTCAAGCGCCGGGCTGCCAGCCGGCAAATTGAGCGTCATGGGGCTGTGCAGCCACCACGCGCCTGCGCCTAAGGCCAAGCCAGCCAGCAGCACGGCAACTAACAGCAATCTTGTAAAAGCACGCACCACGACCCAGTTACCTCTCCAAGCTCATTCAATTTCAAATCGACAGCCATGATAATTCAGCCCATGATGACAACTGCACCCACCCAGCCCGCCCAAACGATCTCAGGCGTGGCAGAACTGAAGCATCTGGGCGTGATCCGCGCTGTTGGCCCGGACGCGGCCATATTCCTGCAAGGTCAACTGACGCAAGATGTCCTGAATATGGGGCTGGATAGTGCCCGTTTGGCTGCTTTTTGCAATGCCAAAGGGCGCATGCAGGCCAGCTTTGTGGTGTTTAAACGCAAAAATGACGATGGTCTGGAAGAATTTTTACTGGTCTGCAGTGCTGACATCTTGGTGCAAACCCTCAAGCGCCTGAGCATGTTTGTGATGCGAGCCAAGGTCAAATTGAGTGATGCCAGCGCTGATTTTCTGCTTTACGGCCTGATGGGTAACTCGACGAAAGATGTGACAGCCGCTATAGATTCAGGAGCTGCTCGCGCAAATATTCATTGGTCAAAAAACGATTTTGAGGGTCAGAATGCGGTATTTTTATACCCTGGATCAGGTACTGAGCGGATTTTGTGGTGCGCCCCTGCTGGTACGCTGCCGCCAGCAGGCCATACGCTGCCACTGAGCGTCTGGCACTGGCTGGAGGTGCAGTCTGGCATTGCAATGCTGACGCAACCGATTTATGAAGCTTTTGTGCCGCAAATGCTGAACTATGAATCTGTAGGCGGCGTGAGTTTCAAGAAAGGCTGCTACCCCGGCCAGGAAGTGGTGGCGCGCAGCCAGTTCAGGGGGACTTTAAAGCGCCGGGCTTACCTCGTACATGGCCCTGCCGAGCCGCATGTGGGGCAAGAGGTGTTCCATTCGTCCGATGCTGAACAGCCCTGCGGCCTGGTGGCAGCATGCGCGGCCAACCCATCAGGTGGTTTTGACGCCATTGTGTCGATGCAAACATCAGCCGTGCAAAACGGCCACTTGACCTTGGGTGGCGCGGCAGGCGCGGCGCTTGCCGTGCTGCCCCTTCCCTACCCTCTGTTAGAGGATATCTAGCAGTTTCTCAAAGCTGAGCCTGAAACTGCGGCGGGATCTGCTTGCGCAGTGCGTCGCGGTCTTTTTCGGGCGTCAGCTCAAGGGCGGTTTTAAATGCAGCCAGCGCCTTGACATCGTCTCTTTTGTTGTTGACGTAGATGCCGGCCAACTTGAGCTGGGCGTCCAGTTTGCTGGCGGGCCAGTCCCTGCCGCGGATCACCAATGCCTGTATTGCCATGTCAAAGTCGCTCTTGCGCATGCCCAACACGAATGCAGCGTTGACCAGGTCAAAGTCGTAAATGCCTTCGTTCATGTACTTCTGGGCCAGTATGGCAGCTTCTGCCTCTTTGCCGCTTCGGCTCATGAGAATCACTTTCAGGGATCGCACGGACGGCGCTTTGGGTTGCAACTTTTCGCAGCGCGCCAGGTACTCCAGCGCCTTGTCCAGGTTACCAATCTGCGCATAGCCCCTGGCGATATTGCTCATGATGGCCGTCACGTAGGGTCTGGACACCACGACCGACTCCCACACCCAAATGGCGTTTTTCCAGTCGCCCCACTTGGCCAGCTCGTCGGCCACCATCGGCGTTATCTTGCGGTAGTGGGTGTTGATGGCGATGCCGTCCTTGGCCAGCGTCAGCATCTCACGCTTGGTCTTGTCCCACTTGGGGTTATTGACATCGCCGGAAGCAGAGATGCTGAGCGCCATTTTGACGGCCGAGACGATTTTGCTTTCGGTGGCTGCTGCTTGCTGGCTGATGTAGGCTGTCAGCGCGAGGCAAACCATCATGGCCACCGCCATCACCTGTGAGTAGGCAGGACGCCAGTTTATACGGGTAGCAGCCGTTGGGCCACGAACCGACAGGCGTGCATCAGAGGCCGCCAGCAGCGCAAGGCACAGGGCAAACATGCAGCCCGTGCTGGCCAGTCGCCACGGAAAGCCAATATTGCTGACGGTCAGAAAAGCCAGCATGCTGGCCAGCGCGATGGCGCGCACTGGCGCTTCAGCCAAGCCTTCAGGTGTTCGGTTTCTTAACGTCTTCCAGGCTGATTTGAGCAGGTAGGCAAACAGCAGCAAGAGAAAAATCCAGCCCGTCAAGCCGTACTCGGCAATCAGCTGCAAGATTTCGTTGTGAACGTAGTAGTCAGTTTCGAGCTGGGAGCCTTCAACCTGATAGAGCGGTTGCATGGCCTCCCAGGCACCCGCCCCGACACCGGAAAAGGGTCGCGCTTTAATCATCTCGCCCGTGGCTTTCCACATGATGAAACGAATGCCCAGCGAATTATCACTTGCAGAGATAGACGAAGTACGTTGAAAAGCGACGGTGAAGGCGTTAGTCGCCCCTGGAAGTTGTCGGTCTGAGATGACTTTTGGGTTACCAGAATTCGTCATCCCCATGATCAAAATGGTTCCGATCAAAACACCGCAGGCAAGAATTCTGTTTCCACTGTCCCATTTGCTGAACTGCAACTGCTTGCGGTAAAGAATGGCGATCAACGGAAAAACCACCACGACCAGAATCCACATAGCCGTCAGTGCACCCCGCGTCCCCGTCATCATCAGCGCGACGATGTTGAAACCCAGCGCAAGCGCCGTCAAGGCGATGCGTGAAGAGGTCTTTGCCTGCGCCAATAGATAAGCCGAGAAAGGGAAAGTACAAACAACAAACTCGGCAAAAAAGTTGCGATTGACAAAAGTTGACGCTGGATTCGGGCCTTGTGGAAAGTAAGTGAAATCAATCCAGAATTGGAGCGCTGTCCACAATGACGCAACAACAGCGCCCCAATGGATGCCCTCAATCAGGTAGCCAACACGCTGCCTGGACAATGTATTGATGCCCAGCCACAAAATCAGGTTGAAAATAAACCAGCGGATAGCCTCTACGCCACCCAGAAAAGTGTGCGACCAAACCATGCTCCCCAGGGCATAAAACATCAATGCCAACGGCAGGTACATGACGGCATGCCAGCGCAGCCCATCGCGGCGATTGCGCTGCTGCCAGAAAAAAAGCAGGCCCGCGCCCACGGCAGCAAAGGACACCACAATAGACTTCAAGGTGTCTTGCAGCATCATTTCGTTGGGCACGCCCAGGCTCGGTGCCAAAAACATCATCATTGCCAGGATCAGGACCGTCCAGTCACCGCGCTCGACTTCAGTCGGCAAGGGCGCCGTTTTGGGTTCTGGCGCAGCTGGCCTGCTGCGGGCTACCAAGGTACGTGGCGCCTGTCCCTGCATGTCCAGTGCTGCACCTGAAACGCCTGTATTGACCGGCGACATGCTGGACTTATCGTTGCCGCTGTTGTTATTGGGAATGCGCTTTTTCTTGGCCATGAAGGGAAATCTTGATGTATGTGAGCTGCAATTGTCGCTTGTTCAGGACGCAGAAAAGCTCAATTGAGCTGTCTGAACATTTCAATATGTGGGATGCCGGCCTCTTCAAAAGGTTCGCCCCGGCAAACGAAGCCTGCACGCTGGTAAAACCCTTCGGCACTACGCTGGGCATGCAGCACGATTTCATGGTCGCCTCGCCTGGCGGCGGCCGCCGAGAGTGTGTCCAGCATGTGCCGGCCAAGTCCAGAGCCCCGCATAACCCGCTTGACTGCCATGCGGCCAATTTTGCCGATACCCGGCGCAGGCGTCAGCAGCCTGCCCGTGGCCAGCACTTGGCCCAGGTGATTGCGGGCCACCGCATGAATGGCATCCGCGTCAGCCGCGTCGCATTCCATCTCGATGGGCACGCCCTGCTCCTGCACGAAAACCTCCACTCGAAGCTGCGTCGCGCCATGGCTCAGTTCTGCCCAGTCGCCTTCAGTGATGGTGTAGGTGCCCTGCCCCGCCTCGTAAGCAGTGAGTAACGTGCGCAAGATGTCTGGCACGGGCTGGGAAACCTGGGTCATTGGATCGGCAAACACATAGATCAGTTCGCCTTTGACCAGCAGGGAATCAGCCCTGAACACAGCACCTGCAAATTCAATCGATGAGCGGCCAATCCGGACGCATTTCAGGGCAATACTGAGCTGGTCGTCAAACCGGGCGGAGCCTTCGTATTGCAAACTGGCTTTCTTGACATACAGATCACCACCCAGTTGGTGCATGGCCTCTTGGTAAGGCAAGGCCAGTGCCCGCCAGTATTCGGCAATTGCGGTGTCAAAATACATCAAGTAGTGGGCATTGAAGACAATTTTCTGCATATCTACTTCTGCCCAGCGCACCCTCAAAGGGTAGTAAAACCGAAACTCGTTTCTTTTCATAGGTGCTTGCCATTTCGCCGTCAATGATGTGCAGAGATGGTACAAGCTGCGAACTTTGTTTATTCACTCTTGGGCAACAGATTTATGGCTTTTATTTACTACGTCACACAAGTTCAGTTTGATTTTGGCGCGATCAAGCTGCTCAGGCAGGAATGCGACCGCGTTGGCATGACGCGGCCATTGGTGGTCACGGATGCAGGGGTGAAGGCGGCAGGCATCTTGCAAAAGGCGCTGGATATGTTGCCCGGCATGACAGTGGCCGTGTTCGATCAGACGCCATCCAACCCGACGGAGGCTGCCGTGCTGGCTGCTGCCGCGCTCTACAAGGCCAGAGGCTGTGACGGCCTGATTGCCGTAGGCGGTGGTTCGGCCATTGACTGTGCCAAGGGCGTTGCCATTGCCGCAACGCACGACGAGCCGTTGACGCGTTATGCAACGATTGAAGGCGGCTCTTCAAAAATCACGGATCGTGCGGCTCCGCTGATAGCGGTTCCAACGACCAGCGGCACCGGCAGCGAGGTGGCGCGGGGCGCCATCATTATCGTGAGCGATCACCGAAAGCTGGGCTTTCACTCATGGCACATCGTCCCTAAAGCGGCCATCTGTGACCCTGAACTCACGCTTGGCCTGCCCGCAAAGCTGACTGCGGCGACCGGCATGGACGCGATTGCGCACTGCATGGAGACGTTCATGTCAGCAGCCTTCAACCCGCCAGCAGACGGCATTGCGCTGGACGGCCTGGAGCGTGGCTGGGCTCACATTGAGCGAGCAACTCGCGACGGCAGCGACCGTGAAGCCCGATTCAACCTGATGAGTGCATCCATGCAGGGGGCCATGGCGTTTCAAAAAGGACTGGGCTGTGTGCATTCCCTCAGCCACAGTCTCGGCGGTGTTGACCCCAGGCTACATCACGGCACCCTGAATGCCATGTTTTTACCTGCAGTGGTGGAGTTCAATGCTGCTGTGCCCTCCATGCAAAAAGACAAGCGGCTCGCGCGCATGGCTAGCGCCATGGGTTTGGCCTCGGCAAGCCAGGTGGTCGATGCACTGCGCGACATGAATGCCCGCTTGCAATTGCCAAAAGGTTTGTCCGAAATGGGCGTTACTGGAGCGTCGTTTCAGAACATTATTCACGGCGCATTGGCGGACCACTGCCATATGACCAACCCCCGCGTGGCAAGTGCTGACGACTATGCAAGCCTGCTGGAAAAATCAATGTAGAGCGCGATGCGCCTGTCTTTTCGCGAGGCGGCTAAGCCAAAGCTTTGATCACTTCAGAAGTCACGTGGTGCTGTCCGTCGCCCATTCCAAGCCACATCGGCAAGCGGACAAGTCTGTCTGACAGTGACTCTGTGTTCTGCAGAGAGCCGTGCGCGCGCCCGTACTTGATACCTGCCGGCGAGTTGTGCAGAGGCACGTAGTGAAACACTGAACCGACGCCGCTCAATTTAAGCCTAGCCATAAGCTCCGTTCGATGGGCAAGGGATTCAAGCAACACGTAATACATGTGGGCGTTGTGTACGCAGTCTGCTGGAACCACAGGTCGACGCAATTTGCCGGCCGTTTCAAGACCTGCCAGCGCCTGGTGATAGCGATGCCAAATATCCATGCGTCTGGCAGTGATGGCTTGCGCGTCCTCTAGCTGCGCCCATAAAAATGCAGCAATGATCTCGCTGGGAAGATAGGACGAGCCGATGTCTACCCACGTATATTTATCCACCTGCCCCCTGAAAAAAAGGCTTCGGTTGGTGCCTTTTTCCCGAATGATTTCGGCTCGCTCTGAAAAACGCGGAGCGTTAACGAGTAACGCGCCGCCTTCGCCAGAAATAACATTTTTCGTCTCATGAAAAGAATAAGCGCCCATGTCGCCAATGGAGCCTAGTGGCTTGCCTTTGTAGCTTGACATCACGCCTTGTGCTGCGTCTTCAATCACCAGCAGATTGTGGCGATGGGCAATAGCCATGATGCTGTCCATTTCGCAGGAAACTCCCGCATAGTGAACGGGAACAATCGCCTTGGTGCGCTGTGTGATAGCGGCCTCAATGAGTTGTTCATCAATATTGAGCGTGTCAGCCCGGATGTCCACAAATACTGGCACACCGCCGCGCAGCACAAACGCGTTGGCTGTTGACACAAATGTGTAAGACGGCATGATGACTTCATCACCCGGTTGGATATCAGCCAGAATGGCCGCCATTTCAAGGGCCGCTGTGCAAGAGTGCGTTAACAGTGCCCTGTTTGAGCCTGAGTACGATTCAAGCCATGCATGGCACTTTTTGGTAAAGCTGCCATCGCCAGAAAGGTGCCTGGAACCATGGGCCTCGGTCAGGTATCCGAGCTCGCGACCTGTCAAAAACGGAGTATTAAAGGGGATAGGGTTCATTTTCGACGTGTCATGGTGTGACTTTTCAGATTTTTTTCGCAACGATGAGCCTGGATCCACCCACGGGAAAGTTAAGCCCCTTTTGAATCAACTTCCTCTCAAGGCTGAGGACTCGCCAAAATAAATGATTTAGCCAAGGGGATATTTTCAACTCTGCAGAAGCATCAAAATTGTCGACGCTTGTGCGACGCTGGACAAATCTGGAAATCATCATGGCCGGAAGTAAAGCGGTGACAAACGACGTACTTCTTAACAACTGAAAACCAGCATTCTTGATCTTCAAGTGGAGCTCTCCGGCAGCATACCGACGCTCATGGCACGCATAATCATCGGCCGCACTCCATAGCCATGCATGCTGAGGAACAGTCAGCACAAGCAATCCTTCTGGTTTGAGAGACGCGTGTATTTGCGACAGGACCTGTACGTCCTCCTTGATATGTTCAACAACGTCGAAAGCGCCGACAACATCGAATTCATTTTCAAAGGGAATCGCCCGCGCGTCCATCTGCATGAACTTGACGCAAGGCAAGCGTGCAGCGGCAAAATCCAGTCCAGCAACAAATATCTCGCTTCCACTCAATGTGGAATCAGGAAATTTCTTGGACACGCCAGACAGAACATATGCGGTTCCGCATCCTATTTCGAGGAGAGACTGGAAATTTGATGCATATTTTTCAATAGCCCAAAGAATCAATTGATTTCTGGACCGAAACCAGAAATTAGCTTCTTCCAACTTCGCCAGATCAGAAAAGTAATCTGACTTGAAGCCGCCACCTTCATAGGCCAAAGCTGGCGCATAGGCATCAAATCCATTGATAAGCTCGGGACCACGCTTGCAAACCGCACAGTCGCGCATGGCGGACGGATAGCTGGCGCCGCATGCGAGGCAGCGTTTCATGGCTTTTCTTCCTTCATTGAGTCCGGACCTGTGAATACAAAAAATTTAAACGCAATGAACAAAAAAACGGCCACTATAAAAATGGCGGCCGCCTGAACCCATTGGTGCGGGTAGCCCAGGCGATCAACAAAAACAATCAGGATGGCCAGATTCATGAGATAGCCCAGAAAATGAGCCAGGAGATACCTTTGGCCAGACGCCATCACGTTGCCACGATGTGCAAAGGTGAACCGCCTGTTTCCTGCATATCCAAGTGTGGCACCTGCACAGTACAGCAAGGTCATCGTCAGCTTGGGCGCTGCGCCCAGCTGAGTGAGAAGTAAATAAATCAGATAGCCAATAGAGTTATTGGCAATACCGACCACTGCGTACCGGAGCATTTGCCGAAGAGACTTTCGTCCCTGGAGGTCGAGTGATGAATCAGTCATGCGAGAACACCGCCAAACCGAATCCACTCTTACCGTAGTGGTTGCCGTTATAGAGCATGTAGCGTTGGCCTTTGTGATCAAAAACAAAGGGGTATTCAATCATTTCCGAATCCCAACCGGTCGGCGATACGTCAATACCGGCATCAGCCAATGCCAGTTGCCAAGTTTTGCGATCGTTGCTGACTGCGTGTCCGATACGATACTTGGTACCCGGACCGCCCCTGTAAGAAAACCACATTTGCCATTGTCCAGCAGGGCTGCGGGCAATCGTAGGCCGAGAAAATGCTTGCGCAATACCGAGCTGATGCGGCACAACCTGTCCCTTGCGATGCCATACTTGACCGTCATGCGAGGAGGCTTGGTGGAGGACATGCAGCATCTCGCCGTTGCCAGCATCCCAGGTTATGGTGGACCCGTACCACATGTCAAAGCCCTGCGCTGAGTCACCAACAACCCAAGGATATGAAAGACTGATGGGGTCTGTGCTGTCAGCGCCCATCACGGGCCAATTTTTGTCGAGCTCCAGCGACAAATCATGCCCTACCAAGAGACGACCAATATCCCCCCTGAAATGCCTGTTTTTGGGGGATTGCCAGCCCATGAAGAAAAGGTAGCGAGTGTCCTTCGCCGTGTAGCAATTCCCAATGCTGACCCCATCCGCATAAAAACTGCCTGGTGGACCAAACTCAAAAAATGGTTGCTGATATTGCCGGACGATATCGCGTGTAATGATGTTGATATCAACACCGCCTATAGACGACCGATTTTGTGCATCGCGGCTGCAAAAGAAAATACGATATACGTCGCCATCTAGGTGAACTGGCAACGGGTTAGCTGCATGCGAAAGCAACTTTGGGTGTAAGCCCTCTTCAGGCAGGCTGTACAAAAGCCCAAGCTTTTGCCAGTGTGCGGTCATATTTTTTTTAGTCTAGAGCTTGGAACACGCGATCTTTCGGTGGCGCTTCCAATGTAAACCCCTTCAGCTTCAGCATCAGCCAGTAAAAGCGAGCCAGCACCGATGACGCACCGGTCACCAATTTTGATATGGTCACGAAGCGTCGAATTCACGCCGATAAAACACTGCTCACCAATTTCAACACCGCCAGAAATAACAACATGGGATGAAATAAAGCAATGATCTTTAATGATCGAATGGTGACCGATGTGGTTGCCGCTCCAGACAGTCACGTTGTTTCCAATCGCGACAAAGGGTTGAATGGTGTTATCTTCAAAAATAAAGCAGTTTTCGCCGACAGGAATCCTGCTCAGCATGGTGGCGCGGCTACTTACAAAACTGGCCAATCGGTAACCCATAGCCTTTGCAGCCAGATACTTTTCTTTGCGCAAAGCGTTTAACTTTGAATAACTCAAAGCAACAAAAAATTCATGAGCATCGGGAGGGTAAAGGCTTGCTACGTCCTCAAAGGCCACCACAGGTAAATCGCAAAACAGCGGCGTTTTCAGATGCGCAGCGTCAACGGCAAACGCTACAACCTCATAGTTTGAGTCTTCACTGAAGTAAAAGTGAGCGAGTTGTGAAATGTCACCCGTACCGAAAATAATAAGCTTGAGTTTCAAGATTTTTTTGTCACCAAAATAGTAAATTCATACAAGTCGTAGTCGTGCAACAAGGCGACGTTTCGCGAATAGCGGCGTTTGCAGAGATCAAAAATTTCACATGGGTCAGCGTAGTAGAGATAGTCTCTCATCTTGTCAGAATCGGAATAAGCTGTGAGGCAATTAAATGCAAAGCCCTTTTCACTTGTTTGGTGTAGCAAGTCCAAACTGTCGGCGATGTATGTTTTCCATTCCATGTCGGATTTTCCCAGCCGAACATTGAAAATGCCACTTGCCACACCATAGTCTGCTGTACGGTCTGGCTTACTTGAATGAATGAAACGGCACAAAAAGTTATCGCCGTTTCGCAGCAATGCAGCTTCAATCATTTTTTCGGAGATATCAATCCCGGCATAACTGAAATCTGTGTGACGCGCGGCAAGAAAATCGTATAACGCGCCGTAACCACAACCCAAATCATTGATGGAAAAGCCCGACTTTTCGTCTATAACCTTACTCAACTGCGCAAACCGGAGTATCTGCCCTTCCTCCCCATTCCAGTCAACACCTCGGGAGTTGTCGCCGAATTCGTGAAGTTTGTCAGAATAATATTGAGCGATTTCGAGGAGAGCTGTCTCATGTTGTCGACTCATCTAGTCTTTCTCCCAATCCGGAAGTTTGTCGGCAAGCATTTCCTCCAGCAGGTCATGAACTGAAACTCCGCGCTTCTGGGCCTCGTCATACAACTTTTTTCTGCTTGATTCCCGAACGCCTTCGATTTTTCCAAAATATCGTGTTCTCGCTGATCCGCCTCGAATTCCCTTGTGAACAATATCAATGTTCATCTCTGGAAAACCATCAGAGGGGGTAAATGCCAAAAGATAAAAACAGTTGCCGAGGATAAATTTCAGCTCAATGGCCAGCGCGTTTGTCGGCAACAGATCAAGCGGAGGAACGCTTTCCCATAGTTTGATATTGTTAATAGCGATGTCCGCATACTGGGTTCCGCGAAGGTGCGGAGCAATACCCTCATCGCCAAATACGACTCGTCCTCCAATCTTGCAGACCCGTTCAAGCTCGGCAATCGCTTTTCTAACGTCGCCGAAAAGATTGATTCCGCCAAAGTGAAAAACAGCGTCGAAATATCTGGCGGGATGTGGAAGAGAGTTGCCGTTAGATACTGAAAAGTAGAGGTTGGTTTGACTGTGCAAACTACTGGCAGCTTTGACCATGGCCTTGCTCAAATCCTGAGCATGCAACTCACCTGAAGGACCGATCATCTCCATGATCAATGGTATGTCCTCGCCCAGACCGCATCCCGTAACCAGCACTTTCATTCCTTTTTGCAGGGACAGATTTGATAAAAGCTGCTGCCTGAAATCTTTCTCTGTCTGGCCAAAAGTTGCAAAGAGCCAGGTTAAAAAATTACGATAAATCTCCGTAGCACTCTCACTGTTATACATCTGCAGATTGGCATTTTCAAGTTCCGTGAGTGCAACAGGTTTTATGAAATCAATGACCCTGCGATCGCTATCGATGTACGGATAGAGTGCGCCTTGAGCATTTCTCAAACCTTCTGGAACGTTTTTAAGAGGCTGGTAAGTCGCGGGCTCGCAAAAGCCGTTGTAAAAAGACTGTTCTTTAGCGACGCTATTCATTGCATTTTTCGATGTTTAGTTTTTATTGGCGTGTTCAGAGCGCGCCAGGCGAAATTTCAGATAATTTTCAATGCTTTCATGCCCATCGGGCGAATCAAAGTCTAGCAATTGGCGTTGTTCAGAGGAGAGTTTATGGTGGCGTATGTGCTTTGGAATCACGATTTGCTGCTTGAGGAATGGAATGTTGTAGAGGTGGTTTACCGCACGCCGCCTTACGCTTGTTGTGTTAAAACCGCCGGCATGAAACATCATGCAATCGAGCAAAATAAAGTTTCCAGCTTTCGCCACGACTTGCAAGGCATTCCGTTTGACATATGCCGCTGAAGGGAACAAAGCGCTTTTGTGCGATGCGGGCAAAACGAAGGTCGCACCATTTTGAATGGTGAAATCGTCAAGGCAAAACAATGCATTGATGGCCAAGGGTGTCGTGGAAAGGAAATGCTGATATGGCAAATCCCTGTGCCAAGATGCCTGGTTGTAGGTTTGCTGTGGTGGATTGATGATGCCATTTTGCTGATTCAGAATAAACCGCCCATCAATCAGCTGTCTGAGTACCGACAGGAGATTTTTGTTGAATACCAAATCAAGAAACAAATCACTCCCCTGCGCAAGCGGCGATCGTATGGTGTTTTGTTCGTCGATGGTGCTCAGTTGATCGACACCGTGAGACTGCAAATAACTGCTGTGCAGAGCGTCGAATTCAACAGACAAAGAATTCAGCGCGGCTGAGTCATAGCCTGCGTCCAATACGGCGTAACCAAGGCAGCGCACCTGTTCCACGGCAGCATCAATAGCAGAGCCATCAGAGGTTCTTTGCAGCACCCCGTAAAACTTGTCAGGAGTATTTGAGGCAGTGCTCATGGGGCATTCCGTTTATCGGATGATCGATAGATCTGACGAATGATAGTCTGAGGTCGCTGTTTGGTTTCGGAAAAAATCTTTGAAATATAGATGCCCTGGACGCCCATAAAAAAGATAATCAGTCCGGAAAACAGCCATATGGAGGCGATGATAGAGGTGTAGCCGTCGGGCGGTGCGGCGATGAACAGGTATCTGAAAACCAACAGGGCAATATAGGCTAGAGCAGACAACGAAATAGTCATACCAGCATAAAAGGTAAATACCAAAGGCAGGCTGCTGAAGGACGTGATGGCGTTGACGAGGTGACTGAATTTCCTCGGTAAAGAATAAGTCGTAGGACTTGTCGATAACTTGTTGACAGTTTGTTGGCCTTGTTTGAACCCGGTAAGAATCCAGAGTCCGCCAATATTCAATTCGCGTTCGTTGTGGGACAGCAATGCATCCACATATCGCCGGCTCATCAGTCTTGCCGTCACGATATTGTTCGGCTGGTTGATACCGGTTAACAATCTGAAAAGTTTATAGAAAACTGCGCCTGAAAATCTCTCGAAAAAGTTACCTTTGCGTTTGGGTTGCACACCAAAAACCACATCGACGTGTTGAGTGACCATTTGCTCGTCAAACGTCAAAAGCCATTCAGGTGATTCTTCAAGATCGCTGTCAATCAGAAAGATTCGTTCGCCGCTTGCGTGAGCCAAACCAGCCATCATGGCTTTGTGATGGCCAAAATTGCGCGAAAGATCAATCACTGTGACATGTTCGTCTTTTTCTGAAAGCGCTATCGCAAGAGCAAGACTATTGTCAGGTGAGCCGTCGTCAACCAAAACTATTTCGTAGTCGTCACCGGCCAATTTCTGGGCAACAACAGTCACCCTTTGATGAAACTCGGCGACATACTGCTCGGACTGATAAAGCGTAGCAACGACGGAGAGATTCATGGTCGTGTGTATTTCATGAAGTGGTGCGCGTCTTTGCCGCAATTGAACAACAAGTCAAGAACAGTGACTCCATGGCTGAAATCTCCCCACAATTGTGGATATTGGGGATACCCTGAATAATCCATCCATGTCAGCTTGATATCCATTGCAGAAAACACACTTTCCTCAATGTAGTTTTTGGCTGAAGGGCCCGAAATATATTCAGTCCCACCAGCCTGCCTGCACAAATCTGCCAGCCGCTCAGTTTTTCCTTCGGCCAGGACGTAATCCCAAGAGTTTTTAATGACAGTTCTGATCTCGAGATAGTCACACACTGCTCCGATGAACTTTTTGTTCAGTTGAGAAATATGAGTTTCCACCGCCGTCTCATAGAGGGGCTTGACCCATTGCGCTACATCGTCAAAGTAAGGCGCTCGTTTGTAGTTTTGTTCAAGCGCCTTCCAATGCATTTTGGCCCACCCCGTTCCGTCGATAGCCGTGTCTTTGATTTTTTGATCGTACTTGGCCTTGACTTGCACCGGTACGGTAAGCCATTGAATTCCCTGTGGCGTCTTGATCTGGTTACGATTTCGCCAATCACGCCGCGTGTATTGCATATCGTCGTACAAAATGAACTCGTCAACTGACGCAATCATGTCAAAGTAACCCTTCCAGGGGATGTAGTTTGATTGAAGAATTGCGACTGTTTTGTTCTGCATGTCAGGGATGGGTTATGGAGGCGGGTAATACACAGGATTCATGAGCAGCAGCTTCGTCGCGCATTTGCCGGATTTGAACCCGGTCATCCAGTTCATAGGCGACCAGCACGACGCAGCTGTCATTCCATTGCCAGTTACCAGGCAGGCCAAACATCTCAGGATCAGCCTGGATATTCTCAATCCCGCCGAGTGAGTCCAAATAGCGCTTTAAGCTGCCGCCGCCCCCATTTTGCAGTTGGGCATTTGAAACAGCCAACCCATGCCAGCCTGGCTGAACACGCTTCATCATTTGCGTGTACTCGTAGTAGCGGAGTTCACGGCGTTTGGCATAAACAACAAAATCTGCAATCACGATATTGTCAGCCGTCTGGATAAACTTTTGATCTTGTAGCGCCGTCATCAACTGAACTTGTTTTCGCCAGTCGTCAGCGTATTCAACATAAGAACGAACCGAAAATCCGGCGCTGAGTGCGAATATCAATCCATATGTCCCGATACCTAGCCAAGTGCGCTGGGTGTATATGGCAATGTAGCGGCTCATGCCCCAGCAAACCAGTGCAAACCCTAAAGGCAAAAACAAATGGTAGCGGGAGTTCCAATCACTGAATACTGGAAGCCGGCCTACTGCCAAATAGGGAAGAAGCGCGAAAAAGCACGATGACAGACCCAGAAACATCCATGCGTCTGCGCAACCGATCGCTCTGGTGTGTTGAGCTTGAGGACGTTTTGCAACGCGCAATACGAGTAGTAGCGGCAGCGCGATCACTACGATTCTCACAGCCCAGGGCATGTCCACAAGGAAGTCAGTTTGAAGGCGATCCACCGCTTCTTGTAATCGCGAGCTGCGAATGCCGAACCTTTGATACTCGTTGGCTATTGATGCGTGTGGCTTAAAAAAGAAAAGCCGGAAAATAAAAAATTGGACGAAAGGCAGCAGCAAGAAGTCTGCACGCCTGAAAAACACCGCCAATCGCTGACGCCAATCGCGTCTTGAGCGATACGCGTGCCAGGCAATGCTCATGGCCGGCATGGCAAAAAAAGCAAGACTGGACGGCAGATAAAAAGCCACCGAAAACAGTCCCAAAACAACGATTCGTTGCAATAAAGAAGGCTTATTCAAATCGCGGATCAAAAGCAACCAAGCCAGAAAAAAGACGGCAGCAAGCAAAACAGCGGCAACATTGACCGCCGCGATCTTGGAAGTGTTCAATGGCGCGACGATGAAAAGGGCTGTGATCCAGCCCGCTTGCTCATATTTCAGACCGTAGCTTCTTGCTATTAAGAAAACACAAGCCGACATGAGGGCAAGGCTGATCAGCAGCACAACTTTGTAGACCCCTGCGCCCAGTGGCACAAACCAGGCATGGACTATCCCTGCCATTTCAAAGCCAACAAACTTGAACATGCGGTGGAGTTCGGCTGTGTTTGAAGTCAGGATGCTCCAGTCATCCCAGTAAAGCGCATTCCAGCTCAATAAAACCCATCCGTGGGTAGCAGCAAAGACCACAGCCAACGCTACCGCAACAAAACGCAACGAGGCCTTTTGTTCAACATGCGCAGGGTTTAGTGGAGCACTTATCATTTCCCCGTAATTGTAGGTGGGGGTAAAACATCCTAAATGCAGTTGCTTTACCGCGAACCGCAATTTTTTAAATCCATGCACGAGCGTGAAATAAATGCAGTTTTCCGTCTAAAGTCGGTCGTTAAATACTTGCATAACAGGACACCATGGGATCTATCAACTTCATAGGCGGCGAAAAAGGCGGCGTTGGCAAGTCCGTCACCGCACGCGCCTTGGCGCAATACTTTATTGACAAGGGCACGGCTTTTACCGGCTTTGACACCGATCGCTCGCACCATTCCTTCAACCGGTTTTACGCTGACTTCGCCTCGCCTGTGGTGGTGGACAGCTATGAGGGCATGGATTTGATCGCTTCGGCATTTGAAGACAATCCTCAGCAAAGCGTGATTGTTGACCTTGCCGCGCAAACCTCAGCCCCGCTGGCCCAATGGATCAAGGACGCGAGTCTGATGGAGCTTTTTGCCGAGATGGGCATTACCGTTAATTTGTGGCACGTCATGGACGATGGCCGGGACGCGGTGGATCTGCTCGGGCGTCTGGTCGACACCTACGGCGCAGGCCCCAACTATGTAGTGGTGCAAAACCACGGTCGTGGGTCTGATTTTGTGTTGCTGCGCGATTCATACGCACTCCAAAAGGCCGAGGCGCTTGGAGCAAACGTCATCGAGCTACCGCGCCTGCACGACGCCTGTATGCGTAAAATTGACCAGAACAACACCAGTTTCTGGAAAGCCATCCATGACAAGGACAGCAGCGATGCACTGGGTATGCTGGAGCGCCAGCGCGTCAAAACGTGGTTGAAAAACTGCTACGACGTGTTCGACAAGCTGCCGGTTTAAGCCACCGTGACGGCTTAAGTCCGCAGCGCATCTTTTAACTTCTGCCCCAGCTCCGGCTTGCCCTCAAACGGGTCTGTCGGGTTGCGGATTTGCACAATATCTTCCAGCCGCGTCTGCACTGACTTGATGGCCTTGGGGTGGCTATAGATGTAGAACTGGCCTTTAGCCACCGCATCAAACACCAGTTGCGCCACATCGGCCGCACTGACCTTGCCTGAACTCACTGCCTTTTCGCTCATGGCCTGGCCGATCAGCTGACTTTGGGTAGGTTTGCTACCGCGCAGCTCTGACGGCCGGTTGCGGTGGCTCTGGCTGATGCCTGTGGCGACAAAAAATGGGCACAGCACCGATGCGCTGATCTGGTCTGTGACCAGTGACAAGTCCTGGTACAGCGTTTCACTGAGCGACACCACAGCGTGCTTGCTGACGTTGTACACGCCCATGTTGGGCGCGTTCAGCAAACCCGCCATGCTGGCGGTGTTGACGATGTGGCCTTGCCACGCTGCGTCTTTTTTGGCGGCGTCCAGCATCATGGGCGTGAAGATGCGCACACCG
>JANNYZ010000011.1:0-8920 GCA_031410335.1 Polaromonas sp.
AGACGTGATGGCTGTGCCGCCTGTGCTGAGCACGCCTGCACCGGCTGCGCTGACGGTGATATTGCCGCCTGCGCCTTTGGCTCCGCCCGTGGTGTTCAACGCCGCTGTCGTGACGCTGCCTCCTGAAGCATTGTTCGTCACACTGATCGAACCCGCCGCTCCACCCGAACCCGAGCCCGTGGCGTTACCTGTTTGTGAGGTGAGCGTGCCCGTTGTCGTGATGGCTCCAGAGGTATTGTTGGTGAGGCTGACAAGGCCCCCAGCGCCGCCGTTGTTGTTCCCAACGCCCGTTGTCCCGGATGCTGTGATGGCCGCTGTAGCGATGCCAGTCTGAGCCGTGATGGTGACATTGCCAGCGTCACGCCCGACGCTGGTGGTGGTACCGCCGCTGGCGGTCACAGCAGCCACTAAAGACACGTTGCCGGTGTCTGCCGTGATGTTGATGTTCCCCGCATTGCCGTTGGCTACGCCGCTGGCGCTGATGGTGCTACCGGCACCCGTACCTGCGACGCTCGCGCCGCGAAGCGTGATGCCGCCCGACTGAGCGGACAAGGCAGCGTTGGTCAGGACGACATTGCCTGCTCCGCTGTTGTCGGCGTCGGCCCGCAAGTTGATGCTGCCCGCGCCTGTAACCGTGATGGCAGCGTTGACGGCAATATTGTTATTAGCCTCCAGGCGGATGCTGTTTCCCGCACCCATGACGACTGCAGTATTGACGGTGATGTTGTTCGTGGCCTGCAGAAACAGCTCGCTGTAGCCGGTAATGTCGGCGACCTGGATGGTGTAGGTACCTCCTGCCGGCGCATCGGCGAAAGCAACATCCGGCGTAGCGTTGGCATTGTTTGGGGGTGAGGGCTGGGTCGTCGCGTTGAGGACGATGTCCTGAGGGTCCAAAAGGACCTTGCCCCCCGTACCCTTGGGTGCGGCTACATCAATGCGGCCCTGCATGTCCAGGTCGCGTTTACCAGACACCTCAACAAAACCACCGTTGCCACCCTGCACACCACCGCGCGCGCTGATGCTGCCTGCAAAACGGGTGCCGCCATCGGCCCAGACCACCACTTTGCCGCCATTGCCGCTACTGATGGCATCGGCGTTCAGGCTGGTGCCCGCCGCCACGTGCACTCGGGACGCGTTTTGCAAGCTGGCGTTGCTGCCCTGGTAGTCACCGCCCACCAGCAGGGTACCGCCACCGCCCTGGCCTGACGCATCCATGCTGGCACCTGTTGCAAGCAACACCTTGTCGCCCAGCACCTGAACGGTGCCCCCCGATTGTCCGGCAGCCGTGCCAGTTGCTGACAGCGCACCGGCAACCCTGACCACACCGTTCTGTCCGCCGCTCAGCACAATCATGCCGTTACGTTCAACCGCGGAATCAGCGCGAATCACGCCGGTCTGGTTGATGACCGTGGCCAGCGCATCCCCCACCGCGCTGGCCAGCACGGCCACCTGACCACCGCCAGCGATGATGCTGCCGCTGTTGGTGATGGCCGCATTGGCAGCAGCCGCATCGACTGAAAAACGGACCAACCCCATGCCGGACGTGTCCAGCGTCATGCGCGAGCCTGCCACCAGCCCGATAGAGCCTGACTCTGCATTGATGGAACCCGTGTTGCTGACCTGAGGCGCCGCGAGCAGCACATAACCGCCGCGGGCCGCGTTGAGGGTGCCGTGGTTTTCTACCGCGCCACCGCCCAGGCCGCTGAAGCTGTAGCGACCTGCCATGAAGTCTTCGGTGCCGATGGCCAGGCTGGAGGCCACCAGGCCTCCCACATTGACTTGTGCGCCGGGCGCAAACATAACGCCCGACGGGTTGACAAGAAACACCTGCCCATTGGCGCTCAGTGAGCCATATATCGACGAGGCTTCGTTACCGACGATGCGGTTCAATGCAACAGACGTTGTTGCAGGCTGCACAAACTGTACCGACTGGCCCACGCCGATGTTGAAGGTTTGCCAGTTCAACACGGCTTTGTCACTGGCCTGGTTGATGCGCATGCTGTTGGCCGTGGGCATACTGGCTGTCGCTTGCCCAGCCACCACATTCAGGCCCGTGGGCAAATCTGCCAGCGCCCACGTTGACATGCCCGCCAGCAGGGTTGCCAGCAAATGGGACAGGCAGCGCTCGCCCCTGATGCGGTAGGTCGCCTTCAGCTTGCGCGACAGTTGAACCACCACGGTACGCACAGACCAGGCACGATAGCCCCGCTTGCTGGCGCTGCGAGACGATGGCGTGAAAGATGTGGGCGTCGTCATGATGGTGGATGCTGTTGGCAGTTCAAAACCAGGTTTGCGCAGAAAGCCATGCGCGCGGCGCAGCGCCCGCATCGCCAGTAGAAGGCGGTGTGCCGGTGGTGCGCCAGGCCAGATGTGTTTTGATGACGAAGCTGCCGCTGCGCCCCAGAATGGCGCCCACGCCAACAGCGCCCAGTGTCATGCTGTTGACAGCGCTGGCCACAGTAGGCCCGTTCTGATTGAGGCGTACATGACCATAGTCGTAAAAAGTGACCAGACTGAGCGGTTCGCCAAATGGCTGCATGGCGGTTGGCAAAAGATAGCGGTACTCCAGGCTGAAAAGGGCGCCCGAGTCGCCCACCCCTTCGCCTACCGGATAGGCACGCACACCGTTGGGCCCGCCCAGAGACAGCTTTTCAGCCGAACCCAAATTTTTGGAGGCCCACTGGGCCTGCCCGATGAAATGCAGGCTGGCGCCACCCGCCAGATACTGGGTGCGCTGGTAGTCCAGATTCAGTTTGCTGAACGCCCCAGCAGTTCGCAAACCGCCGACGCCCTCATCGACGGCCAGATCTGCCGGACTGAGCTTCAAGCGGCCAGAGGTGATGTTGACGCCAAAGCTGTTCAAACCCAGCCGTCCTGTCAGGTTGTCGGTAAAGTTGCCAGACACGCCGGCACGCACCGAGCTGATCTCGCGCTCGCTGCGCAGCACCGGACTGGCGGTGTCGTCCTTCAGCCGTTTTTGCTCCGCATTGACTTGCCCATACAAGTTGAAGTCGCGGCCACGTACCAGCGGGTGAGTAAAACCCAGGCCCAGGATGTCAGCCCTGCCCGTCGCGCCCAAGGCCGCAAACTGTTTGCCCAGTGCATAGTTCAGGCGGGCGGTGTTGACACTGAGCCGCGCGCCTTGGCTACCCACGGGGAGCAAATAGCCAAAACGGTACAGATTGGAGCCGGGCTGATCACTGATTTGCCCGGCAAGCGACAGTGTGTCGCCGCGCCCCATGAGGTTGTTCAGGTTGGCCGTAGCCATGGCCCGCACCGCTCCGGCCGCAGATGCGCCGTGGTTGTCCAGCACGGCCGAGCCATCTGCGTACACGCCCTTGCTGGCGACCTTCACCCGTACATTGACCTGGCCGAGTGCATCGCCTGGCTCTACCGTTGCAGACGCGTCATGCCCGACCAGCTCGCGCAGCAGCAACACCGGTTTGTCGAGAACGTATTCCGTCACGTCCGCCCCAGTTTTCAAATGACTGGCGACCAGGTCTTCTATGAACGTCCGGCCAGCGGCTTGCTCGCGACCGTCCATGTCGACCGAGGCGCGCCCGATTTTTGCCTCGATCACGCGAATCGTGACCGTTCCGCCTACAGCGGCAAACGCTTGCTCGGGCAGGAAAACCTCCGTCAGCAGGTAGCCATTGGACCGGTAATAGGCGGCCACTTTTGCGGTGGCTACAGCCAGCCCGGCCAAGTCCGTGGGCCGGTTAACAAACTCGACCACTAGCGCTGCCAGCACCTCGCCAGGAAACAAATTGTTACCGGTAAAGCGAAATGCGCTGGGCGTGATGCGAACCGAAGCATTTTGGGATGGCGCAGGCTTGG
This sequence comes from Polaromonas sp., assembly GCA_031410335.1. Taxonomy (GTDB): domain Bacteria; phylum Pseudomonadota; class Gammaproteobacteria; order Burkholderiales; family Burkholderiaceae_C; genus Polaromonas. Next base: position 3,838 of record JANNYZ010000011.1, read on the forward strand.
GAACTGGCAGCAAAAGCTGGGGGGAGCTGGGCGCCTCGATGGTGGACGCTGGAGGCTTGGGGGACAGCAAAGTACCAGCGTCAGGCCGCGTCTGCGCATGAGTCAGCGCTGCACACGCAAGACTCAGCCCAAGCGCCACTGTTTTGACCAGCAAATGACTTTTATGAGAGAACAAAGATATCCTGTCAAAAGAAAAAATCAGCCACCAACGCAGCAGCGTGACTCTCGAACCCAACTTGCATCCAGATGTAACGTCCTTACGGCGCGATTGTGACAGCGATACCACTAAAGGGTGCTTTTTTACTTCGCGTTTTCAGACTTATTTCACGAGTTTGGCGCTCTTGATACTGCCAAATGCCCACTGACGCCACGCGTCGGCTACTGAGAGGCGTGCGGCTTGCGCTACGTTATTAATAGCTGTTCACGCACGCATCTATTGATTCAACGGCGTGTTTTTCGGGTTAAAACTATCAAAACTGATCACAAAGACAACATTTCGGGGAATGCGTCAGGTGCTGCGCACCGGCCTGGACGCCAGGTAGATGCCGGGCAGGATAACGATGGCGCCCACCAGATGGTAGGAATACACGGGTTCTCCCAAAACCAGAAAAGCCGTCACCGCCGCATAGACCGGACCGAGGTACAGCGTCAGGCCAGCCCGCGCCGCGCCCAGCGCTTTTTGCAGCGTGGCGTAGGCCAGGTAAGCGCCCGCTCCCGGCATAAGGGCTGCAGCTACTGCCAGGGCCAAAGCCTTCCAGCCCCAAATGGTCTGCGTCATGGGCAGGCCTGACAGAGCTTCCAGCACCGTCAGGGGCGCCAGCAGCAGCACGCCGCCACTGATGATCAAGACCAGTCGCGCGATTGGGCTGAAGTCAGACGGCCAGCGTTTGAGGAAAATGGAATACAGCGTCCAGCTGACGGTGGCACCCAGAATCCACAGGTCGCCCGCCACCAGCCGCACGCCTGCAAGCGCCACCCACTGGCCCTTGATAACGACATGCACCAAACCCACAAAAGCCAGCGCAATACCCAGCCATTGCATCAGCCCCAGCCTTTCCCGGAGCCAAAGGCTGGACACCAGCGCAATGAAAACCGGCGACAAGGCGTAAATAAGGGCGATGTTGGTCGCGCTGGTCGAGCGCGCACCAATGTAAACCCACGCCCCGCAAATCCACATGCCCAGAGCACCCAGCACCATGTAATGCCAGCCGTTTTTGAGCAGGGATGATTTTTTGGCCAGCAGCTCGGGCCAGGCAAACGCCGCCAGGATCAGCCCGGCCAGACTCCAGCGCAGCAAGGCCAGCATGTGCGGCGCAATGACGCCCGGCGCGAGGCGGCCCACCAAATAATTGACAGACCAAAGCGCGGGCGTCATAAAAAGAAGTGCCACGGCCCAGCGGCGGTCGCTTAACAGTGGCATGACAAGTGACCTGTGGCGTTGAAAATCAAATTGTAGGACAGGCCAAACCACCGCCAGACAGAGGCACAGAGCCGCGCTTTGCGTAGATTCACTTACTGCGTGCGCTCCATCAAACGACCTACAATCGCTCACCTTACAAAAACTGACGGCATGAGGCCGTTGCCGCTGGAGACTCTGCACATGCCGAACACGCCACTGAACACTGCCGACAAACGCGCCGAGCTGCGGTTGGCTGCGCTTGAGTACCACGAATTTCCGACACCCGGCAAGCTGGCGATCGCCGCCACCAAACAACTGACCAATCAGCGCGATTTGGCACTGGCTTACTCGCCTGGTGTGGCTGCGCCTTGCGAGGAAATCGTCAAAGACCCAAACAACGCCTTCAAGTACACCGCTCGCGGCAACCTGGTGGCGGTCATCACCAACGGCACCGCGGTACTGGGCCTGGGCGATATCGGTCCGCTGGCTTCAAAGCCGGTGATGGAAGGCAAGGCTGTCCTGTTTAAAAAATTCGCCGGTGTGGATGTGTTTGACATCGAAATCGACGAAAAAGACCCGGCCAAGCTGGTGGACATCATTGCTTCGCTGGAGCCGACCTTTGGCGCCATCAACCTTGAAGACATCAAGGCACCGGACTGCTTTTATGTCGAGCGCGAGCTGCGCAAACGGATGAAGATTCCGGTGTTTCATGACGACCAGCACGGCACCGCCATCACGGTAGGTGCAGCGATTTTGAATGCGCTGAAGGTGGTAGGCAAAGCGCCCGGCCAGGTCAAGCTGGTCACATCCGGCGCGGGTGCTGCGGCGCTGGCCTGTCTGAACCTGCTGCTCAAACTGGGCATCGCGCGCGAAAACGTCTATGTCACCGACCTGGCTGGCGTGGTGTATGAAGGCCGCACCGAGCTGATGGACGACGACAAGATTGGTTTTGCACAAAAAACCAGCGCCCGCACACTGAACGACATCATAGAAGGCGCGGATATCTTTTTGGGCCTGTCGGCAGGGGGTGTGCTCAAGCAGGACATGGTCAAGAAAATGGCGGCCAAGCCGATTATTTTTGCGCTGGCTAACCCGAACCCGGAAATCAACCCCGACGATGTCAAAGCCGTGCGCGACGATGCCATCATCGCCACCGGCCGGACCGACTTTCCGAACCAGGTCAACAACGTCCTGTGCTTTCCGTACATCTTCAGGGGAGCGCTGGACGCAGGAGCGTCGACGATCACGGTCGAGATGGAAATTGCCGCAGTGCACGCCATTGCAGAGCTGGCACAGGCCGAGCAGAGCGAGGTGGTTGCTGCTGCCTACGCCGGCGAAAAACTGGCCTTTGGCCCTGAATATCTGATTCCCAAGCCCTTTGACCCGCGCCTGATGATGAAGATTGCGCCGGCGGTAGCCAAAGCAGCGGCTGACAGTGGCGTGGCGCTGCGCCCAATTGCGGACATGGAAGCCTATCGGGCAAAACTGCAGAATTTCGTTTACGCGTCGGGCACCACCATGAAGCCGATTTTTGACGCGGCCAAGCGCGCGAGCAAAAAACGGGTGGCCTTTGCCGAGGGTGAAGAAGAACGCGTCTTGCGCGCCGTGCAAATTCTGGTGGACGAAGGCGTGGCACGCCCGACGCTGATTGGCCGTCCGGTGGTGATTGCCAAGCGCATCGAAAAGTTTGGCCTGCGCCTGAAAGAGGAGCTCGACTACGACGTGGTCAACGTCGAACAGGACCCGCGCTACCGCGACTTCTGGCAAACCTACCACCGCATGACCGAGCGGCAGGGCACCACCGTACAAACCGCCAAGATTGAAATGCGCCGCAGGCTCACGCTGATCGGCGCCATGCTGTTGCGCAAAGGTGAGGTGGACGGCCTGATCTGCGGCACCTGGGGCACCACCCACACCCACCTGCAATACATTGACCAGGTCATCGGCAAGCACCCGGGCGGCGCCGACAGCACCCAACAAAACATGCCGGTTTATGCCTGCATGAACGGCCTGCTGCTGCCTGACCGCCAGATTTTCCTGGTGGACACCCATGTCAACTACGACCCAACGCCGGAAGAACTGTGCGAAATCACCGCACTGGCGGCCGAAGAGATGATGCGTTTTGGCATCAAGCCCAAGGCTGCCCTGTTGTCACATTCCAACTTTGGCAGCAGCAATGAGCCCAGCGCTCTCAAAATGCGGCGCACACTGGCTTTGCTGCGCGAGCAGGCGCCATGGCTTGACGTCGATGGCGAAATGCACGGCGACCTCGCACTGGACGGCAAACAGCGCGAGGCGCTGATGCCGCACAGTGGATTGATTGGCGATGCCAACCTGTTGGTGTTCCCCAACATCGATGCGGCCAATATTTCGTACAACCTGTTGAAAACAGCGGCCGGCGGCAACATTGCGATTGGCCCCGTGCTTCTTGGTGCAGCACAACCTGTGCATATTCTGACTGCCAGCGCTACGGTGCGCCGGATTGTAAATATGACCGCCTTGACCGTGGCTGACGCGAACGCGGCGCGGTAAAGCGCTTCCAGATAGTTGGCACTAACTTTTTAGACCCGTCAACCCTTTTTCATTGCTTAAATTTTCAGCACCCTATTGCGTTTTACGGCGAGTTGCGGCAAACTAACGTACTTGAAATTTAAGGGTTAACCCGGGAGCGGGTTCGCTCTTATTCGAGAAAAAGGTTTTTAATGTTCTGCAATCGGGGTGGATGGTCGGCAAGGCAATGGGTCAGTTCAGCATCAGTTGCAGGCTGTCTGATTCTCGGCTTGACCTTGACGAGCACAAACTTGGTGCATGCCAAAGGCCCCGTGCCTGCGGTGTCAGAAAGCACCATTGCATTGGCGCAACTGCCACCCCAAGGCCAGGACATGATGAAGTTGATTGTCGCGGGTGGCCCGTTCAAGTACGACAAAGACGGCGTGGTGTTTGGCAACCGGGAGCGAATTCTCCCCGCCAAAAACCGCGGTTTTTACCGTGAATACACAGTAAGAACGCCCGGCGAGCGTACCCGGGGTGCGCGCCGTATTGTGTGTGGTGGCCTCAAACCCACCGCGCCCGATGCGTGTTACTACACCGATGACCATTACGCGAGCTTTCGCAAGATTGCCCAGTAGGCTCTTTTAAACGAGACAGGTTGTTATTTTGAGTTTTGATCATTTGATAGAAAGACACACGGAGATGGATACACCACTTCGTAAGGACACTGAAACGCCCCTCAAGGGTGTGCGGCCCAACATCGTGCAATCGATTCGCGCTTTTCGCGTGCAAGAGTTGCAGGATGCCGCCACGCACCTGAACCAGCATTTCCTGTATGCCAACCTGGGCAACGCCCAGAGCAAGCAGGACATTCTGGACATGATTGCGGCGCAGTACACCTTTCCTGCCCATTTCGGCAAAAACTTTGACGCGCTTTACGACTGCATGACGGACCTGGTCCATAAATCAGGCCCGCAACCCGGTTTTATCGTCGTGCTGGAGCAAATCCCGGCACATGCCAAGTTTGACAAAGAGGCGCGCGAACAGCTGCTCGACATCTTCAGGGATGCCGCTGACTACTGGGCGGATCGAAAGATTCCGTTCAGGTGCTTCTATTCTTTTCTGTAGCCCGCTCCCCAGACAATAGCCAAGGGGATCGGGCGAATGAGGCTCAAGTGGTAGTTGCAGAAGGCG
>JANNYZ010000012.1:0-3209 GCA_031410335.1 Polaromonas sp.
GTGGTCGAGCTGGGCTACCGCAAGCTGGTGCTGGAGAACTTTTTCGGCTTGAGCGGCCCGGCCAAGCTGCCAGCAGACATGGTGGCGCGGCTGAATGTGGTGTGCAACGAGGTGCTGGTGATGCCGGAAATCAAAAAGAGATTCATCGACCTGGGCATTACCGCTGTCCCGACCAACGTGGCGGGCTTCAACAGCTTTGTGAAAGACCAGGTCGCCGTGCTCGGGCCTGCGGTCAAAGGCGCTGGCGTCAAGCTTTAAGCAGTGCAGCCGAAGTTGGCGCCTGTCGTGCGGCGCCGACGCCGCGGATTGCTTTTAGCGAACCACGCTTAAAAACGCACGCGCGGCACTGCGCAGCTCGGCGGCTTCAATGGGGTTGCGGCCGGCTTCATGTTCGGCGCGCTCCATCAGGGTTTGGGCCACGCCGGGGGCGACGATTGCGGTGTCCTCGGGGTTGATGAAATCAGCAATTTGTTGGAGCCATTCAGTCATGGTGTGGCGCTGTGACATGGGGTCGACAAGCGCTAAAAGTTACGGTGCGTTAAATATACGGGTTTTCCCTAGTTTCTCAAGCCTAAACTGGCCGCTTTCCAATGCCATAAACGCATAAGGTGATGGCCTGGCTCGCATCGGCCACAATCTGGCTCGTGAACATCCAGCTCTTGTCGGACTTGCATTTCGAGTCCAATCCCAACTTCGTGCCCCAGCCCGCGCCCGGCGCGGACCTGCTGGTGTTGGCGGGCGACATTGGGTCTTACCAGGCCCATTCGTCGCTCACCCAGCTGGGCATTGCCGACTTTGGCCTGCAGCGCTTTGCCAACTGGCCCTGCCCGGTGGTGTATGTGCCCGGCAACCACGAATACGATGGCCTGGAGTTCGACCAGGCCCATGCTCGGCTGCAAGACGTCTGCAGGCGGCTGGGCTTCATCTGGCTGGAGCGCGAGGTGGCACTGATTCAGGGCGTTCGCTTTGTGGGCTGCACACTGTGGACCGACTTTGACGCGCTGACTTCCACTGCCGCCGCCACCAGCCCTGTGACGGTCGGTCAGCAACTCGAAGCGCGTGACAAAGCCTTTCGCGCGGCCAACTTTGCCCTGAAGCGAAACCACGCCCTGCAAGCTGGCCAGCCCATGCTGGCCGACGCCGTACGTGCGCTGGGCCTGCAAAGCCAGGCGTGGCTGCGTCAAGCCTTGTCAATACCCTTCAGCGGTACAACGGTAGTGGTGACTCACTTTGCGCCCAGTTTGCGCAGTGCCGACCCGCGCTATGGCGTCAACCCCGGCACAGCCGGCTTTTGCAATGCGCTGGATGATTTGCTGCCTCAAGCGCAGCTCTGGCTGCACGGGCACCTGCATTGCCCGATTGACTACACGGTGGCCGGCTGCCGGGTGGTGGCCAACCCGCTGGGCTACGCCCGCAAGAACGAGCAGCTGTACTTCAAGCCGCAAAGCTGCATCACGGTGTAAGTCGGAGCGTCGTTCCTGCTATTGATTCAGGAGCTGCTAGCGCACGTATTTATTGGCCTCAAGGCCGATTTAGTACCCCAAACCGCTCAAAATCGGCTTAATTTCGGGTTTTCAGGCCGTCAAAACAGGTCGCCAGCACCAGTTCGATGATTTCTTCGTCGCTGTGTTGCCCGCCCGCCTTCAAAAAGCCGGGAACCGGGTCGCAGGCCCGGGCGTACAGGGTGTACAGCACCACCAGCGGCGGCACGCTGGCGCTTAAAGATCCGTCAGCTTGCGCGGCTTCAATCCAGGCGCCAATCTGGTCACTGATCTGCATCAGCCCGTCGAGATAAGCCTTGTTGGCCATCAGGTTCGCGCGCAGGCTGGAGTTTTGGCTCGGCAGCGACGGCATTTCGCCCTGGATTTGCAGTTGCAGCATCCAGCGGGCGATGGCTTTGAGCTGGTCCAGCGGCGGCGCACCGGCCGGCAAGCTGGCCAAAAACGCCTGCGCCAAGCCAATCACGCGCACCATGGCGGCGGCGGCCAGGTCTTCCTTGCTTGAAAAGTGCTTGTACAGGCTGGCCTTGGCGATGCCAACTTCGAGTGCCACCTCGTCCACCGTCATCAGGTCAAAGCCTTTTTCGGCCAGCAGCCGATTGACCGCCACCACGATGGCGTCTTCTCTGGCCAGCAGCATTTGCGCTTTGAAGCTGATTTTGGTGCTTGGGGGTGGCTCAGTCAGTACAGTGTTCATGGCGCATTGTAAGCAGGGCATGGACGCCGCCCCCATAAAACGTGTGGGCGTGTCGCTTTTTGGCCGGCTCGACCATAAAAATACCTTTGGGTAATTTGCCCCATGAACCGTTTTTTCTGGTTTTTACTTTCACCCGGATACACAGTTTGCGGTAAAAGAGTAACCTGCACAGTTCTTGCATGAGTTGCTGCCTGTTCTGTTGGCTGTATTGCCCTTGCCCGATCTAACTGGAGAACGCCATGAACCGAACCACTGTGACCTCTCTGGCCTGGGTTGCCGCTGCAGGCACAGGCGTGGGCTTTGCCATGTTGTACCCCACCGAATCCAGCGTGATGGGGCAGCTGCCCGCGCACAGCACACAGTCTTTGGCTCGTGCGCCTGTCAGCCTGCCCGAGGGCTTGCCGTCTGACCGCACGCTGGCTTTGGTCACCTTCAACCGCGACCAACGCAGCCAGGCCGACAGCTGGATAGAAGGCCTGAACCTGAAGAACGATGCGAGCATCAGCTGGGTGCGCATTCCGGTGTTGGGCGAACCCAATTCACCTGACGCCAAAAGCGAGGCCGAAAAACGCCTGCTGGGCCGCTACACCGCCGACATTGAGCGCGCCAAAATGCTGCCGATGTTCATTGACAAGGCCGCGTTTGCCAAAGCCACCGGCCTGAACAGCACCGAACGCGGTTACGCCGTGGTGTTCAATCGTCAGGGCGAGGTACTGGCGCGGGTTGAAGGGCCGTACGACCCGGAAAAAGCCGTGGTTTTGCGCGAGACACTGGCTGCGGCTACCAAGTAACAGAGCCGTTTTAGCGGCGCGCTTTGACGTTCAGTACCCGGCCCGGTCCAGCAGCCCGGCCAGCCTTTCGACGTGCTGGTCAGCCTCGGGGCCATAGCGCTGCACCAGTTCAACATATCCTGGCAGCTCCGCCCGCAACTGCGCCAGGGTTTTGATTTGCTCCAGCATCACAATCAGGGGCAGTGCTTCGGCACCCGCCGACTTTGATAAAAACCGTTCCAT
>JANNYZ010000013.1:0-36144 GCA_031410335.1 Polaromonas sp.
GCGTTCAAACTCCTGCAGCACCGCCTCTTCAAGCAGCTCGGTCAGCTCTTCAATGATGAATGCGCCTTGCGTCGGGTTTTCATTTTTGGCCAGGCCCCATTCGCGGTTGATGATGAGCTGGATCGCCATCGCCCGACGTACTGATTCTTCAGTCGGCGTGGTGATAGCTTCGTCAAACGCGTTGGTGTGCAGGCTGTTGCAGTTGTCGTAAATGGCAATCAGCGCCTGCAGCGTGGTGCGGATGTCGTTGAACTGGATTTCTTGAGCATGCAGGCTGCGGCCACTGGTTTGAATGTGGTACTTGAGCTTCTGGCTGCGCTCGTTGGCGCCGTACTTTTCTTTCATCGCTCCCGCCCAGATGCGGCGCGCCACGCGGCCCATCACGGTGTATTCAGGGTCCATGCCGTTGCTGAAGAAGAACGACAGGTTGGGCGCAAAGTCGTCAATGTGCATGCCGCGTGCCAGGTAGGCTTCCACAAAGGTAAAGCCATTGCTCAGGGTGAAGGCGAGCTGCGAAATCGGATTGGCACCAGCCTCGGCGATGTGATACCCGCTGATGGACACGCTGTAGAAGTTACGCACCCGGTTGTGCACAAAGTACTGGGCAATGTCGCCCATGACTTTCAGGCTGAACTCGGTTGAGAAGATGCAGGTGTTCTGACCCTGGTCTTCTTTCAAAATATCGGCCTGCACCGTGCCGCGCACATTTTCCTGTACCCATTCCTTGATTTTTGCGGCCTCGGTTGCCGTCGGGTCACGCCCGTTATCTGCCTTGAACTTGTCCATGTTCTGGTCGATGGCGGTGTTCATGAACATGGCCAGAATGCTGGGCGCCGGGCCGTTGATGGTCATGCTCACGGATGTGCTGGGACTGCATAAATCAAAGCCGCCATACAGCACCTTCATGTCGTCCAGCGTGGCAATGCTCACACCACTGTTGCCGACCTTGCCATAAATGTCGGGTCGCAAGCCTGGGTCGTTGCCGTAGAGCGTGACCGAGTCAAACGCTGTCGACAACCGCTTGGCGGCCATGCCTTCGCTGAGCAGCTTGAAGCGCGTGTTGGTACGGAAAGGATCGCCTTCACCGGCAAACATGCGGGTCGGGTCTTCGCCTTCGCGCTTGAAGGCAAAGGTGCCAGCCGTATACGGGTAGCTGCCGGGCACGTTGTCCAGCATCAGCCACTGCAACACCTCGCCATCGTCGTGGTATTTGGGCAGGCTGACTTTGCGGATGGGTGTGCCTGACAGCGACTTGGTCACCAGCGCGGTACGGATTTCCTTGTCGCGGATTTTGACGACATATTCGTCGCCGGCATAGGCAGCCTGCATGTCCGGCCACTGGGCCAGCAGGGAGCGTGCATCTGCGTCCATGCGTGCCTTGCGATGGCCTGCCAAATCCAGCGCTGCTTCAGCCGCAGGGGCGCGGCCTGGCTTGTCAATTTTGAGCATGGTGGCTGCGGCTTTGAGCTGCTGCACTTCGCGAGCCAGCTGGCCTTGCGCGATGGCGCGCTTTTTATAGCTGCGTACCGTGTCAGAAATTTCAGCCAGATAGCGGGTACGTGCTGCAGGCACCACGGGTGTCTGGTTGGTGCTGTGTCGCACACCTGCTATGGGCAACGTGCCATCAGCCAGCGTTAAACCCAGCGCGGCCAAACGCGGCTTCATCGCCTGATACAGCGCGGTCACACCATCATCATTGAAGCGCGCCGCCATGGTGCCAAACACGGGCATCTGGGCAGCAGGTGTGCCCCAGGCTTCCTTGTTGCGCTGCACCTGTTTGGCCACATCACGAAGTGCGTCAAGCGAGCCTTTGCGGTCAAACTTGTTGATGGCAACGAATTCGGCAAAGTCCAGCATGTCGATTTTTTCCAGCTGGCTGGCCGCGCCAAACTCGGGTGTCATCACATACATCGGCACATCGACATGCGGCACGATGGCGGCATCGCCCTGGCCAATGCCAGATGTTTCGACCACGATCAAATCAAAGTCAGCGCATTTGCAGGCGGCAATCACGTCGGGCAGGGCCTTGCTGATTTCTGAGCCGAACTCGCGCGTGGCCAGCGACCGCATGAAGACGCGGGGCCCTGCGGACCAGGGATTGATGGCGTTCATGCGGATGCGGTCGCCCAGCAAGGCACCACCGCTTTTGCGGCGTGACGGGTCAATGCTGATCACGGCCACGCGCAGTGCATCGTTCTGATCCAGCCGCAAGCGGCGAATCAATTCGTCTGTTAACGACGACTTACCCGCGCCACCTGTACCGGTGATACCTAAAACGGGTATTTTTTTGAGAGCAGCCTGTGTACGTATTTGCTGGGCTAACGGTTCTTTGATGCTGTCGTTTTCTAGCGCTGTGATCAGTTGCGCCAGCGACCGCCAGGCGGCTTCAGTGTGGCCTGCCACAGCGTCGATGCTGCTGGGCGCAAAGCCCGTCAAGTCCTTGTCGCAGCGCATCACCATCTCGCCAATCATGCCGGCCAAGCCCATTTTTTGACCGTCTTCAGGGCTGTAAATGCGCGTCACGCCGTAGGCATGCAGCTCCTTGATTTCAGGTGGCACGATCACGCCGCCACCGCCGCCAAACACCTGAATGTGCTCGCCGCCCCGGCTTTTGAGCAAGTCCACCATGTACTTGAAGTACTCCACATGGCCGCCCTGGTAGGAGCTGATGGCAATGCCTTGCGCGTCTTCTTGTAGCGCCGCTGTCACGACTTCATCCACACTGCGGTTGTGACCCAGGTGAATGACTTCAGCGCCCATGCTCTGCAAAATGCGCCGCATGATGTTGATGGCAGCATCGTGCCCGTCAAACAGCGATGCCGCCGTGACAAAACGCACCTTGTGTGTGGGGCGGTAGCTGGCCAGGGCTTTGTATTCTGCGGACAAGTCGGTCATGATGATGTCTTTATGTGCCGTTGTTTTGATTGACGTTTACGTAAACGTCAATCTTACTCTTTTCACAAAATAACCGCAAAAAAAGAGGTGCCTGGCACCTCTTTTTTTGTTTCAACCTGGTTTGTCTTAACCGCCGCCGTACAGGTAGTTGGGCAGCCACAGTGTCAGGCCTGGCCAGATGTACATCAGTACCATGCACAGGATGACGATCAACATGTACGGCATCATGCCGGCAAATATCTGGTTGATGGTGACATGCGCTGGCGACACCCCTTTCAGATAGAAAGCTGACATGGCCACAGGTGGCGACAGGAAAGCTGCCTGCAGATTGACGAACACCAGCACGCCCCACAGCAGAGGGTCGATCTGGAAGTGCGTCAGCAGTGGCAAAAAGATGGGGACGAAAATCACGATGATTTCGGTCCACTCCAGTGGCCAGCCCAAAACAAAAATGATGGCTTGCGACAGCAGCAAAAACTGGATCGGTGTCAGGTTCATGCTCAGGACCCAGCTCTCGACCAGGTTTTGCCCGCCCAGAATGGCGAACACGGCAGAGAACAGCGCCGAGCCCACAAACAGCCAGCACACCATCGACGTTGTTTTGGCGGTTAAAAAAACTGCTTCCTTGATTTTCTGGAAGTTCAGCGTACCGGCCTGCCAGGCCATCAGGAACGCACCTGCCGCACCCACAGCCGCTGACTCGGTCGCGGTGGTGATGCCAAACAAAATAACGCCCAGCACCACAAAAGTCAGAATGCCCAGCGGCGCGACCGAGTGGATCAGCATGGACATGATCTCGTACTGCTCGGCATCAAACTTGTAGTAGTAATACGCCAGCAGGGCCAGCGTGACAAGGCATACAACAAGAAAACCGGTGTAAAAGCCCGGCGGTACCGGTTCTGTCTTGGGTGCGTTGGTGGCTTCACCTGACCCCATTTCCTTCAAGGGTTCGTCTTTTGCTGCGCTTGTGCCGCTGGCTTCCGCACCTGGCGGCTCCTTCACATCACCCGAGCCAGGCGGGGCCTGCAAGCCGCCTTCGGCTGGGGGTTCTTGCAAGCCACTTGTTGTGCCAGGGGGCTCTTGAACGCCGCCGCTGGCTGCGGGCGGCTCTTGAACGCCGCCAGATACTTTTGGTTCGGCTACGCTGGTTTTTTGCGCCATCTGGGCAACAGCCACAGGCGCTGCGTCGTTGTCTTTTTGCGAATAGATGGTCACGTACCACCACACCGCGCCCAATGTGGCGACGGCCACAATCACAGGTGCCAATGCACGCGTTAGGCCGGCCAGAATCTGCCACCATTTCAGGTTGATGCCTTGCACGCCGCTGCGCAGGGCTTTGGCGGGGCTTACCACCGCCATCAGCAGGGCAGGCAGCATGAAGCGCGAATAGCTTGAAGAAATGTGCGCGACCCAGGGGGAAATCGGAGCCTTCATCTGTTCAGGCGGCAGGCGCGGGGCAATTTTCGGGTTGATCATGCACCAGCCGATCACGTAGATCAGGTACAAAAAGGCCAGAAAGAAGCCCGGAAACATGGCCGCCGCATACAGCTTGACAACCGACTGACCCGCGACTGCGGCGTACACGATGATCATGACTGAAGGCGGTATCAAAATACCCAGTGTGCCGCCAGCAGTGATAACGCCTGCAGCCAGGCGGGTGTCGTAACCTGCGTTGAGCATGGGCCGCATCGCAATCACGCCCATCAGCACCACCACTGCACCTACCAGGCCACTGGCAATGCCCCAGAAGGTGCAGATCACCAGCGTGGTCACGGCCAGCGAGCCAGGCAACTTGCGAAAGGCAAGCTGGACGCTGTGAAACATTTTGTCCACCAGAGCGCCACGCTCCATGATGTAGCCCATCAGCACAAACAGCGGTATGGACAAGAGCACATCGTTGTTCATGGCGCCAAATGCGCGTTGCACCATCAAGGCAAAGATTTTGTTGTCCAGCCAAGGCATGGATGGGTCGTAAAAGGCAGCAAAACCAAACAGCATGCCCAAACCCATCAGGGTGAAGGCTGTCGGAAAACCCATCATGATCACCACAATGATCAGGCACAGCATGGTCAAACCAAGAGCAGCATTTGACATGATTAACCTTTCATCCCAACTGATTTTTCAATGGCCAGTCGCTTGGCTTCTTCATCGACATACTCGCTGCCCTCTAGCTGCTGTGCCACCACATCAGACTCTTGTGCGTCCTTCAGGCGGGGTGTCCAGGCACCTGTTTTGATGCAGACAATGCAGCGAATGATTTCAGAAATACCCTGCATCAGCACCAGGCCGCCAGCCAGCGGAATCATGAACTTGAACGGGTACACCGGCAGCGGGTCCGCGTTGAAGGTTTGCTCATTGATGGCTACAGAGTCCTGAAAATAAGTCCAGCCTGACCAGGTCAATGCGGCAATGCCTGGAATGAAAAAGACGATGTACAGCACCAGGTCAATGCTGGCCTGTGTGCGCGGCTTGAAGTTGCCGTATAAAAAGTCGCCCCGCACATGCCCGTCTTGCGCCAGCGTGTAAGCGCCGCCCATCATGAAGAGGGTGCCATACAGCATGTTGCTGGCATCAAACACCCAGGCAGTTGGGGCGTTTAGCGCATAGCGCTTGAACACCTCGGCAACAACCAGCAGCATCAGTACCACAATCAGCCACGAAAAGGCCTTGCCCACCCAGGTGCTGATGTGATCAGCAGAGTGCAAAAGCGTTTGTATTTTCATTATTTTCAATTTCTAAAAAAACAAACCAGCCACTCCGTCTAACGGGGTGGCTGGCAAGAGGAGACATCAACTCACTTTGGGTCTTGATCAGGCCTTCTTTGCGCCTTTGGCAAAGTAATGGTTGTAGGCCATTTTGAAGTCGACCATGTAGTCGTTCTGCCACTGGCCAGCGCGCTCGGCGTAAGCTTTTTGTGATGCAAGAATTTTCTTGAACATCTCGTTTTCAGCGCTTTTCTTCTCGATGATTTTGTCCCATGAGGCCAGCTGTGCCTTGAGAATAGCGTCTGGCGTCTTGTAAAACTTGATGCCCTGTTTTTTCAGTTCAATATAGTCTTTGGAGTTACGCTCGATGGCTTTCCAGCTCATGTCGGCACTGGCCGCCTGAACGCTAAAGTCAATGATGGCCTTGAGCTCGGTTGGCAGGGCATTGAACTTGGATTTGTTGAACAAAATCTCAAACTGCTCGCCTGACTGGTGGAACGATTGCAGCATGCAGTTCTTCACCACATCGGGGAAACCCAAAATGCGGTCTGATGTGGCGTTGTTGAACTCGGCTGCGTCCAGCAGGCCGCGGTCAAGTGCCGGAATAATCTCGCCGCCTGGCAGTGGATTGACGGCAGCGCCCATGTCGGTGTACATGTCAACGGCCAGGCCCACCGTACGGAACTTCACGCCCTTGAGCTGAGCCACGTTGGAAATGGGCTTTTTGAACCAGCCAAAAGGCTGGGTGGGCATGGGGCCGTAGAGGTAAGACACCACGTCCATGTTCATTGACTTGTAGATTTCATCCAGCAGGGCCTTGCCACCGCCGTAGTTGTGCCAGGCCAGCACCATGTTGGGGTCCATGCCGAAAGCGGGGCCTGAGCCCCACAAAGCCAATGCGTTGTTTTTGCCATAGTGATAAGCCACCACACCGTGACCGCCGTCCAGCGTGCCCTTGTTCACGGCCTCAAGTAACTGGAAGGCTGGCACAACTGAACCCGATGGCAAAACTTCAATTTTCAGCTTGCCGCTGGCCATCAGGTTGACCTTGTTGGCAAAGTCGTTGGCGTACTCATGAAAAATGTCTTTGGCGGGCCACGTGCTTTGAAAGCGCAAGGTGGTGGTGGTTTGCGCCGTGGACACCATAGGTGCAGACATTGCACCTGCGGCAATGGCGGCGCCTTTTAGCAAGCTGCGGCGGCGTGGTGTTTTGTTGTCACTCATGTTCTGTCTCCTGGTTGTTAATAAAGGTAAGCATGCACACAATGATTATTGGCTTGCAGGCCTTGTTGACAAAGAGGGTTTTCACCAAGCCTCATACGACGCCACTCAGGGTCCGGGCGGTTTTAGCCTGCGCTTTGGGGCATGGTTGCCTGCCTATTCGATCTTCAGATCCTTGAGAGCCGGATCTGCGGGCGGAAAGCGCAACTGGAGCGCGACAAGGGTGTTACGCAGCAATGTCGCAACCATCAGGTTGCGGTGTGTTTTGGAGTTGGCTGGCACGACTGTCCAAGGCGCCCATGGCGTGCTGGTCGCGCCAAGCAGTGCAGCGTAGGCTTTTTGATAAGGCTTCCATTGTTTGCGCGCCTCAATGTCGCCCATTGCAAATTTCCAGTGCTTGGTTTCGTCGTCGATGCGCTCCTGCAGGCGCACGCGCTGTTCGTCAAAGCTGATGTGCAGCATGAACTTCACGATCACCGTGCCGTTTTCAGTCAGCATGCGTTCAAAGTCGTTGATCTGTGCATATCGTTGGGCTGTTTGTTCGGGCGTGATCCATCCGTTGACAACAGGCACCAGGACATCTTCGTAGTGGCTGCGGTTAAAAATCATGGTTTCGCCCAGGCCCGGCATCTGCTGGTGAATGCGCCACAGATAGTCATGTGCTCGTTCATCCTGGGTAGGCGCTTTCCAGCCCACGGTGTGCACACCTAGCGGACTCATTCGGTTGAAGACGCCTCGCAGCGTTCCGTCTTTACCCGAGGTATCCGTGCCCTGCAAAACCACCAGCAGCTTGTGGCGCTTGTCGGCGTAAAACAGGTTTTGCAAACCATCGAGTTCGAGTGCCAGAGCCTCAGTGGCAGCAATGTCGGCCTGTTTGTCGCCACTTGAGTACGGCTTGTCGGCTGGGTCAAAGTCGGCCATGGAGCAGGCTTTGGCCTTTGACGTGGTCAGTGGTGGTTGCCACCGCGCCAACAGCTTGGCGCGCGCTTTGTCTGTGGCTGTGTCGCTATTTGAGTTGGCCATGAAGACCTTTCTGTGGGAGAGTTGATATGGCCCGGTTTTCTGAAGCCATTATTTGCGAGAAAACCGTTTGGCCGCCCACAGGCCAAAAACCAGCGCGCCCGTAAAAGTGACGGCGTCCTGTCCGCCCGTCAAGACAGATGCAAAAGCGGGTCCCGGACAGTAGCCAGCCAGGCCCCAGCCGGCGCCGAATAAGATTGAACCTGCGACAAGTTTTACGTCAATATCGCGTCGTGTGGGTAAAACAAATGAATCGGCTATCAAGGGTTGGCGGCCAGCGCGCGGCGTGACAAAAAATGCCAGCAACGAAACGCATAAAGCGCCGCCCATCACAAACCCCAGGCTGGCGTCCCATGCGCCAAAGCGGTCAGGTGCCCAGATGCCTGCAACATTCAAAAAGCCGATCACCTTCGCAGGCTGTGTCATGCCTGAGACGACCAGACCGCCGGCAAACATCAAGCCTGCAAGCAGTGCAGCCAAACCGCCCATCAAGTGGTAAACGTGTTTTTTCATGAGCGATACCCATGAGCCAGCAAAACTGTCACGATGCCGCTGGCCATGAAGACCAGGGTTGCCACGAAAGAGCGGCCTGACCTTCGGCCTATCCCGCAAACGCCATGCCCGCTGGTGCAACCTGAGCCGATGACGGTGCCAACACCGACCAGCAGGCCAGAGACGACAAGCAGCCCAGTCGGGCGTAATGTCGTCGCCGGCGCCTGCACCCAGTGGGCAGTGATGGCGCCACCCAGCACCAGCCCAGCCACAAACATCCAGCGCCATGCGGTGTCGCCTTTGACGGGTACCAGCGCCCCGGCCGCAATGCCGCTGATGCCTGCCACCCGGCCCAGAGTTGCCAGCAGGAACCAGCTCGCCAGGCCAATCAAAATTCCGCTCAGTGCGGATTGAAGAAAAGGATGCATGTCAATGTTCCGAAATCGAAAGTCGCAGTATACTCCATGGGGTATAAATCATTTTTTACACCGCACCCTATGACTCAACTTGCTGACCCAGAAAAGAAAAAAGCCCTTTGTGCACGACTGGCTCGGGTCGAAGGCCAGTTGCGGGGCATTCAAAGGCTGATTGACGGCGACTCTGACTGCGAAAAAATTGCCCAGCAGCTCGCCGCAGCGCGCAAGGCGCTCGACAAATCGTTCTTCACCATGGTTGGCTGCATGATGGAGCAGGGTGATTTGTCCGGTGCTCAAGTTGCCAAAATGCTTGCCAAATTTGCATGACCCACAGGATTTAAAAACCATGAAACCCATCCAGCTGTTTGATGCCGCATCAAGCACATATACCTATTTGCTGTTTGACAAGACCACCCGCCAGGCGGTCATCATCGACCCGGTTGACGAGCAGATTGAGCGTGACCTCGCTGTGCTGAGCGAGTACGGACTGACCCTCGTGTGGGCACTGGAGACGCATGCCCACGCTGACCACGTCACCAGCGCAGCGCAACTGGCCGAACATACCGGCGCCAAAACAGCGGCGCCCGCTGGATGTGGTATTGGTGTGGCCGCAGTCCAGCTGAGAGATGGCGACACACTGAATTTTGGCAATGAGGTGCTGCGAGTCCTGCATACCCCTGGCCATACAGCAGGCAGCATGTGCTACCTGTGGCACCACCATGTCATGACGGGGGACACGCTGCTGATCAATGGCTGCGGGCGCACGGATTTTCAGTCAGGCAGTGCAGATGCGCTGTATGACAGTCTGACGCGGGTGTTGTTCGCCTTGCCAGATGACACCATGGTCTGGCCCGGGCATGACTATCTGGGTCGCAGCTCCTCGACGATAGGGCAAGAAAAAACCAGCAACGCCAGAGTCGCAGGCAAATCGCGCGAGGCGTTTTTGGCGACGATGAATGCGCTTGACCTCCCGCAGCCTGCGCGGCTGAATGAAGCAGTGCCCATCAATCAGAATTCCGGCCTGCGTCATGACGCTGATGCGGCGCAATGGATGCAAGTCAGGCCCGCTCAGGGGTATGCGGGTGATGTCTCGCCACAGCTTGCATGCCAATGGTTCGCAACGGGGCAAGCTGTCCTCGTTGACGTGCGTACCGACGCAGAGCGTGAATGGGTGGGCTTTGTGCCCGGCGCTGTGGCGGTGGCCTGGAAGCAATGGCCTGGCATGGCGGTTAATCCTGACTTTGATGAGAGCCTGAAAGCGGCTGTACCTCCTGGCAAAAGTGCCGTTTTGCTGTGCCGCAGCGGCGTGCGCTCTATTGCTGCGGCGAAGCGGGCGACGGAGTTGGGCATTCAGGCATACAACATCCTTGAGGGCTTTGAGGGTGACCCGAATCGACAGGCACAACGCGGCGATGTGGGCGGTTGGCGGTACAGGGGTCTGCCATGGCGTCAGTCGTGATGACGGCTCGCTTCTGAAACATTTGGTCACAAAATAGACAAAACACGACATTTCGACGTCTGATTTATTAACCTTATAGTACTATTTCCCAGCTAAAAAACAGTTTTTTTTCCCTACCCCCTGTCAGATCTGACAGGGGGTAGGTGCAAGTTTTGTATCCAAGCGCTTTGAATGGTGATTCCTTCTATTTTCTGGAGTCATCGATGCAAGTACTTGAACGCAAAATTCCGCCTGTCGTCAAGGCATTTCACAACCCTCAACTCGGCAACAACCTGACCGCCCGAATAGCTCGTGACTTCACGCCGCGCTGGGACCAGCAATGGGGCGGGAAATTTATGTTGCATGGGGTGACCCCGAGTTCAAACGCTATCCGTCTTGATGGCAACGACTATCTCGGGATCACGGGCCACCCTCACATCGTTCAGGCGCAGGTTGATGCGCTGTGCAAGCAGCAAGAGTTTGTGGTGCAGTCTGGCGTGTTTCATCTGAATCAGCATCCGACGCGCGCGCTTGAAACAGCACTTGCCACGTGGGTTGGTAAGGACGACGGCTTTATTTGTCAATCCGGATACGCGGCCAACGTGGGTCTGTTGCAGGCCATTGCAGATGCCAACACGCCGATCTATCTGGATACTCTTGCCCATGCCTCATTGTGGGAAGGCGCACACGCAGCTCGCGCGCCTTCGTTTGCATTTCGCCACAACGACCCTGCGCATCTGGCGCGCATGATCGCCAAGAACGGTCCTGGTATTGTGGTGGTGGACTCTGTCTACAGCACGACTGGCGCTTTGTGTCCATTGGTCGAGATTGTGGAAGTTGCCGAGCAGGGCGACTGCATGATTCTGGTGGATGAATCGCATTCACTGGGGACGCACGGACCTGGGGGGGCGGGTTTGTGTGCGGCACTTGGACTGTCAGAACGCGTTCACTTCATCACGGCCAGTCTAGCCAAGGCATTTGCAGGACGCGCCGGATTTTTCACAGCGCCCGCACACATGCGTTACTACATTTTGTGCTCAAGTTTTCCTAATATTTTCAGTTCAAGCCTGCTGCCCCATGAGGTGGCGGGACTGGCCGCAACGCTAACGCTGATTCAGGGCAGCGATGACGCCCGAGCACGTTTGCATGCGCACACAAAGCGTCTGCGGGCCAGCCTGACTGATCTTGGGTATCCGATACACCAAGGTAGCCAGCAGATCATTGCGCTGGAGGTGGGCCTGGAGTCTGAAACCATGCAGCTTCGTGACCGTCTTGAAGAGCGAAATGTGTTTTCGTCAATGTTTTGCGCACCCGCAACCAGCAGCAAGCGTGCCATGATGCGCATGACACTCAACGCGGGTTTGGTGGACTCGGAGCTGGAACACGTCGAAGCTGCCGCCAGGGAGATCGCGCCCATCGTTAAACCCTGGGACTGGCCGATTGCGCGCCGCGCCCGCCATGCGCAGGTTTAGTCCTGCAGTTTTCGATTGCTTTTGCGAGCCAGGTACTGCTGGTAACTGTCAGCAGCCTGTGGGCAAAAAGCCTCGCCAATGTCAAACAGGGCAGCGTACAAAAGCGATGGGCCCGCGCCCATCGTGAAGGCTTCGCGTGGCCTGGCTTTTTGGTCTGAACCGAGTGCCAGCTGCAGTTCCAGATCGATCAGTTTCGTGCCTGAACGAATGTGCTCGACTGTCGATGCGTCATAGCCTTGTGAAGCGGCCATTTCAGCCAGCTCTGACAACCTGTCGGGCGGCTCCAGTTGCAGCCACACGGCTTGCGCCGTAGCGTCGAGCGCCAAAATGCCAAAAGGCGCGCCGATGGCGACGTGCTCTACCCAGCCTTGGTTGGAGGCCAGTTTTTCAAGTTCATCCGACACCCGCGGGTCGGTGAGCAACAGGTTTTGTGATCTTGAAAAAGTTGCCCGCCAGGTTTGGTCATGTCGCAGATTGGACTGGTGCAGCAGTCCTTGAATCGCGTCGGTCAGGCGCTCACGGATGTCGGGCGACTGTTTGGGAATGAACTGTTGAATCAGGCCACCATTGAAGGCAGAAACGGCCAGTTGCTCATCAGCACGTCCAGTCAGCAAGATACGCGAACCTGACCAGCGCGTCAGCGCATCGAGCACCTTCAGGCCACTCATGGCCGGCATTGAATAGTCCACCACACACACCTGAGCCAGCGTAAAGCGCGCGATGCCGTCTTCGCGCCAATATTTCAGGATTTGCGGAATCAGGGCCGCGCCATCGCGCCAACGGTTGATGATTTCCTGCTGTCGCCACAAGTCCAGTTCCCTGAATGTGGTTTCTTCGAGCAGCATGTCAATGCAAGCTACGGGCCGCAGCATCAAATGAACAAACCAGTTGTCCGGCATCACCTCGGCCAGCATTTCCAGATAGTCGAGGTCGTCATCCAGAAAGACAACGGCTCCGGGTCGGCGGTATAGCGGTAGTGACATGGCTGTTGTTGTGTTCAGTCGGTAAAAAATTTAACACTCAGGTAGCGATGGGCAACTCAATCGTGAAAGCGGCGCCGACAGCAAATTCAGATTTCACAAAAATGGCGCCACCTGCACTTTGCACCACCCGCTGGCAAAAAGCCAGACCCAGACCGTGCCCCGTCCCCCGGTTGCTGGAAAAGAAGGGTTTGAAAATCTGCGGCAAAAGTTCTGGCTCGATGCCCATACCTTCATCCTCAACAATAATTTTTCCGATACCTGCTGAAGTACTGACCTCGATGCGCAAGGCCCCCACCGGGTAGCGTGAATCCGCGGCCATCAGGGAATGAAAGGCATTTTTAATCAGGTTGTCCAGCACCTGCGAAAACTGCCGTGACGATGACCTGAAGACAAAGTCATCGCGAATCAGAACCCGCACGCACAGACGCTGGCGACTGGCAACGTAAGGGTAGTTGTCGACGACATCGGTCACCAGCTTGCCTGCTGAGACCAGCTCGGTGTGACGCGGCAGATCCCGCAATTTGGCGTTGGCAATCTGGGTGTCAATTTGATGGTTCATGTTGCGAACCAGGGTGTGCAGACGCAGCGCAAGCCTTTCCAGTTGCGGCGCGCTGGGGTTGTCAGGCTGGCGCCTGACTTCCATTTGTATCGCATCACCCAAAAGCGCGGCTGTTGAAAGCGGCGTGCGGAGTTCATGGGCCATGATGCCAATCGTCGACAGCGTGTGCGAAAGATGGGTACGCCTGAGATTGGCGGATGACAAATTGAGAACCAGTGCAATGGACCAGGTGAATGCAAATACCACTGCATGAACCATCATCTGATCTTCTGTGATGCGCGCCTGTTTGTGCTCAACGAATGAAAATATGAAAAAAGACACCAGCGCACCGCTGACTGTTCCGACGGTTGCCAATCGCCAATCAGTGACCAGGTAATAAATCAGTACCATGGACGCCATCGTGGCAAGCCATACGGGACTGGCCTGATTGCACAAATACATCCAGCTGAAGAAGACGGGCAACTCCAGCCAGAAAACAATACTGAAAACACGCTGTGCCAACAGGCTGTCGGGGTCGCTGTTGATGCGCTTGGTCATCAAGATAAACCCCATCATGCTGGCCAGGGCGCGCAGGTAAAAATTCTCGTATGGCTGGGGCAGCCAGACCGACCATATCCAAGCAAACAGTGCATTGCCGGCAAAAATTGACAAACCCAACCACCAGATTCTCTTGGATGACGGGTGCAAAATAGGTTCTAACGGCGCTTGCAGCACCTCATCCCGAACCCATTGGAGCAAGGGACGCTTTCCAAACCGTATTTTCGAGCGAATGCTGGTCAATTTAAGAAACCCGCTGTGGTACCCAAGAACAACTTGATGATGATTTCGACATCTGACTATTGTCCATTTAACTTTGCCGCACCAAGCCATGCACCTACCTGCTAACTTTGACAGTGTGACCGTTGATGGCGTGGTCACCGACTGGCTTTCTTCTTTGCGTGAGTTCGCCGTGGAAGCCCTGCTGGTGCTGGGCCCGGATCCTTTTGGGGGGCACGACGACCGGCTGGTGCTGGCACTGCATCCGCCAATGTTGCTGCAGGCGGCCGACGCACTGGCTGAAAGCCGGGACTTTGGGGCACCCTGGCGCGACTCTGACGCCCCGCTGGTCGCTTGGCAAGACATCTCGACCTCGGCCTTTGACAACGGCAGCCGCTGGCGCAGGCTGTGGCTGGGCCACGGTTACCAGAGCGTCGTGCGCATTGCTTTTCCCCTGACGGTGGGCCGGGCCTTTGAGTGCTACCTGTTCAGCCCGCGCCAGTGGCACGACCGCACGGAGGCCGCGCAACTGGTCTGGTCGGCACTCAATATCTGGCCGCTGCTCAAGCGCGCGCTTGCCGAGGCGCGCAGCCCCCTGAGCCCGCGCGAACTGGAGTGCCTGAGCCTGGCCTTTCAAGGGGCTACTGCCCGCGAGACCGGGGAACGACTGTTTTGCAGCGAACGCACCATCAACTTTCATTTGGCCAACGCCATGGCGCGGCTGAAGGTCGACAACAAACTGGCGGCGATTCAAAGGGCGTGCTGGTTTGGCCTGATTTGAACACCTACTGGAAAACCTCTAGTCTGCGCAGACTGGCCAGTGCGCAAACATGTTGATAATGCGGGCACATGACCTTTCTGGCACTTGACGTTGGCAATACCCGCCTGAAGTGGGCGCAATACGACTCGCCCGTATTCGGGGCACGCATGCTGGCCCAGGGCGCGGTGTTTCTGGAGAATATCGACAAGCTGGCTGAAGGGGACTGGCACGCCATCTCGGCACCCAGCAAGATTTTGGGTTGCATTGTGGCGGGAGACGCCATCAAGCGCCGCGTGGTTGAACAGCTCGAGCTGTGGGACGTGGTGCCCAACTGGGTGATCTCCAGCCCGCAGGAGGCTGGCGTGACAAACGGCTATGACCACCCCGCCAGGCTGGGTGCAGACCGCTGGGTGGCCATGATTGGGGCCCGACATCGCCTGCTCTCTCGGGGCGGGCACAAGCCCTGCATTGTGGTGATGGTGGGCACGGCGGTCACGGTGGAGGCCATTGACGCCAACGGCAAATTTCTGGGCGGCATCATCTTGCCGGGCCACGGCATCATGCTGCGTGCGCTGGAGTCTGGCACGGCTGGCCTGCATGTGCCCACGGGCGAGGTGTGCGACTTTCCCACCAACACCAGCGACGCCCTGACCAGTGGCGGTACTTTCGCCATTGCCGGCGCAGTGCAGCGCATGGTCGACAACGTCAGCAGACATTGCGGTCAGGCGCCTGAATGCATCATGACGGGCGGCGCGGGCTGGAAGATGGCGCCCAGCATGTCGGTCAACGTCGAACTGGTTGAAAGCCTGATTTTTGACGGCTTGCTGGAGATTGCGCAGCGGCGCTTTGCCAGCTGAAAATTTTTGAATGCTCCTGATTCAGGAGCTGCTCGCGCACGTATATATTGGCTCAGAGGCCTAAAATGTATCCAAAAACAGCCTTCAATCGCCCTGAATACGTTAAAAACCCGCTTTTTAATCGCCCCAAGGCAGCATCAGCGTCACCACCGACAGCTTGGCAAATTCGGGCACAAACTCGTCAATGATGCGCTGCGGATCGGGGCACAGCAGGCTGTCGGTGATGACGCCAAACTGAACGCCGCCGCCGTAGCTGAGGATCGACACCCCCAGCCCCACGTCGCCAGACTGTGGAACCCAGAACATGCTTTGCTCCAGCGTACTGCCGCAAAACTTGAGCTTGTCGCGCGGGCCGGGGACGTTGGTCATCACAGCCGTGGTCTTTTTGGCGAACAGGTTGAGCATCATGTCTTGCGCGGGTTTGATCATCAGCCCTGCGACGGCCAGAAGACTGAATGCCAGAAGAGGCTGGTAGCTGCCTTTGAGCTCTTGCATGCGGCGGCGCACTTCGTAAACGCGCTCAATCGGGTTTTCAACGCCGATGGGCAGTACCAGCGGTACCAGCCCAAAGCGGTTGCCCAGCTTGTAGGCCTGGTCGAGTGGCCGTAGATTGACCGGCACCATGGCGCGAATCTCCTGCCCGGTCACGTCGTCCCCATGCGACTTCAAATACTCGCCCAGCGCCCCGGCGACGCAGCTGAGAAGCACGTCATTGATGGAGCAGTTCAGGGCCTTGCCCACGGCCTTGACCTCATCGAGCGGAATCGGGTCACACCAGGCGACTTTCTTGGCCCCGCCGGGTTTGCCTTTGAGCCGGGTTTTTGAATCGTCGGGCATCAGGGCCAGCGCCGCACCGTCCTTGACGATCTGCATCATCACTTTGGCCATGTCCGCCGACATTTTCATGGACGCGCCCATGCCTTTTTTGGCACCGCCTTTGGGGTCGTTCAGCATGTCCAGCATGCCCAGCGAGCGAGAAGCGCCTTCGCCTACCGCGCCGAGCGCCTTGACGGTCAGGTCGGTAAAGGGTTTGAGCAGCGTATCAGTGATCCAGTCTTCAGCGCCGCCAGCGGCCTGTTTTTTGCGTCGCTCAGGGGGAGGTGCGCCGCCATCGACCAGCGACATGGTGACCGATATCAGCGCAATGCCGTCAGCGATGCAGTGGTGAATACGCACCACCATCGCGCTGCCCTTCACACCGTCAGGCCCGGTGTAGTCTTCAATCAGATGGATTTGCCATAGCGGGCGTTTCGGGTCCAGTCGCTGGGTGGCCAGCTCGGCCACACGGTCTTGCAGCGCACCCTGCTGGTGGCCGCCTTTGGCTGCCTTTGGCAGCGTCTCCAGCACCACATGGTTGGCCAGGTCGAACTTGCGGTCATTGACCCAGGTCGCGCCTGCAGCGTCTTCTATCACCCGCTGCTTGAAGCGGCTGTACTTGAGCAGGCTGCCCTCAATCCGCTCGCACACCGCCGCATACTTGACGCCCGGGGCCAGTTGCCACACGCCCACAATCATCATCAGGTTGGCATCGCAGTCCATCCGCAACCAGGCCGTGTCCACCTTGGTCATGCGCTCGCCGCTGATGCCCAATGTGCCAGCCACGGCCCGCTTGACGTTTTTTTGGACTTTGGTGGCGACGTCTGCTGCCAGGTCTTGGGCAACTGTTCTGCCGTTTTTAATGCGGGTGACCATGAATACTTTCCTCAGCTAATCTGCCCCATAGGGTAAGCCAACTATTTTGCAGGCAATCACCTCGCTAAGATACTGGGCAAATACCCGAGTCACAGCCGGGTTCGCCATTGAATTTTTAACCAGGAGCCTTCTGATGTCTGCACTCAAAGCCGCTTTCGACAAAGCCATGGCCGATTCCAAAAACCTGAGCGAACGGCCCGACAACGCCACCTTGCTCAAAATCTACGCCCTTTACAAGCAGGGCAGCACCGGCGATAACGAAGAGAAAAAACCCGGTTTTGGCGACATGGTCGCGCGCGCCAAATGGGATGCCTGGGCCAAGCTCAAAGGTACATCGCAGGAGGACGCGATGCAGCAATACGTGGACCTGATTGCCGAACTGAGCTGAAACCGTTAAAAATGGGTAAAAAGAGCCATTTTTAACCACTTAGAAGTGGCTCTAATCCAATGAATACATGCGCAAGCAGCTACTTAATTTATAGCATCAAGCTTGCGCGGCAGGTGCGGGGTGCAGCTGGCTGATGCGCCCCGCCTTGGCTACTTGGCCCGGAACGATGTGGCCCACGATGTGCGGCAACTGCCGCGCCACGGAGAGTAGTTTGTCCAGATCCATACCCGTGTCGTAACCCATTGCTTCCAGCATGTGAATGGCGTCTTCGCTGCACACATTGCCACTGGCCCCTGGCGCATACGGGCAGCCGCCCAAGCCGCCGAGTGAGCCGTCAAACCTTGTGATGCCGCTTTGCACTGCCGCCAGTACATTGGCCAGGCCCATGCCGCGCGTGTTGTGAAAGTGCATGGTCAGTTGCAGGCTTCCAGTCAGCTTTTGTGCCGCTTCTGCCATGCGGTTGACCTGCGCTGGGTGCGCCATGCCGGTGGTGTCACAAATCGTCAGGCCGCGCACGCCAGCGTCTGCAAAGCGTTGCGCGTAGCCCAGCACAACGGCCTCAAGCACATCGCCTTCCATTGGGCAGCCGAAAGCGGTGGACAGCGACACGTTGACGGCAGCCAAGCCTTCTGCGCGCTTGATGATCTCGCTCAACGCTGCAAAGCTTTGCGCCATGCTCATCCGCAGGTTGGCCAGGTTGTGTGTCTCGCTCATCGACATCACCAGGTTCAGCTCATCGGCTTTGGCCTCGAGAGCGCGTTCTGCACCGCGCAGGTTGGGTACCAGTACGGTGTATTCCACACCCGGGACCCGCTGGATGCGGCCCATCACCTCGTCGGCATCGCGCAGCATGGGAATGGCTTTGGGTGATGTGAAGGAGGTGACTTCAATCTTGGCGTAGCCGCAGGCGCTGAACGCATCAATCAGCGCGACCTTGTCGTCGGTGGCCACAAACTCGGGCTCCATCTGAAATCCGTCTCGCGTTACAAGTTCGTTGAAGTGGATTTTTTTCATGGAGCGTCTCCTGCAACAATGCCCTGGTCCTTGAGCGCCTGAATTTGCGCTGCACTCAAACCGATGCCGCGCAGAACTTCGTCGGTGTCCTGCCCCAGCGCAGGCGCATGGCGATGCTGGCCACCGGGCGTGACTGACAGCTTGGGCACGACGCCCGGCACGGTCAGGGCGCTGCCGTCTGTCATGGTGATTTGCTGCAACATGCCGCGCGCCTGGTAGTGTGGGTCAGCCGCGATGTCGGCAATCGTGTAAATGCGGCCTGCGGGCACCGACGCTGCATCTAGCGCGGCCAGCACCTCGGTCACGCTGCGCTGGGCAGTCCACTGCCCAATCGCGTGGTCAATTTCATCGATGCGGGCCACGCGACCTGCGTTGTCTTTCAGGGATGGGTCGGCACCCAGATCTTCCCGGTCAATGGCGTTCATTAAGCGCTTGTAAATGCTGTCGCCGTTCCCGGCAATGAGCGCATAACCGCCGTCGTTGCACAAATAGGCGTTACTCGGCGCAATGCCGGGCAGGGCGCTGCCGCCGGGGCCGCGCACGGCACCAAAGGCTGAATGCTCGGGCAGCAGGCTTTCCATGCAGTTGAACACCGCCTCGTACAGCGCCACATCAATCACCTGTCCCACGCCAGCGGTGTGGCGGTGGTGTAGTGCCATCAAAATCCCAATCACCCCGTGCAGCGATGCCAGCGTGTCGCCAATGCTCACCCCCACCCGCACCGGCACGCGGCCAGGCTCGGCGGTCAGATGGCGCAGGCCGCCCATGGCTTCGGCCACCACGCCAAAGCCGGGGCGGTCACGGTACGGGCCGGTTTGCCCGTAGCCGCTGATGCGCAGCATGATGAGGCGCGGGTTAAGGGCTTGCAGCACGTCTGGCCCCAGGCCCCAGCCCTCCATCGCACCGGGCCTGAAGTTTTCAATCAGCACATCGCTCTCGCTGGCCAGCTTGCGCACAATCTCTTGTGCTTCTGGCTGCTTCAAATCAAGCGCCAGCGAGCGCTTGTTGCGTGACTGCACCTGCCACCACACCGACGTGCCGTCTTTGAGCAAGCGCCATTTGCGCAGCGGGTCGCCGGTTTCGGGTGGTTCTATCTTGATGACCTCCGCACCGAAGTCGGCCAGTGTTTTGGCGGCAAACGGGCCGGCGATCAACTGGCCCAGTTCAAGAACCTTGAGGCCCGCGAGCGGGCCATGGGTGGACGAAACGGGTTTGGCAGGCAATGAAGCAGGAGTCATGCTGCTATTGTCGGCCAGACACCTGCTCTGGCACTGGTGTTTCCCGCATGAAGGCTTCTTGCTTGGCGATGACCGGCATCAGGCTTTTTTTGCGACTTTCCTGGCGGGAGCTTTCTTGGCAGCAGGCGCCTTTTTGGCAATCAGTTCATCGAGGTTTTTGACAATTTCGCTTTCAATCCGGTCCTTGAAAGCACCCAGCAAAAAGCCCAGCTTGGCTGTCAGGACGAAGGTGTCCTTGTCCACCGTCAACGTGCCCGTCACACCCGAGCGGGTGAAGCCGCAGATGTCAGACGTTTTGCCTTCCTCGTAAGTGCACTCCATGTCAAATTTTGCTTCTGCCTGTTCGGCCCATTTGAAGGCCGCCTTGCGCGCCTCAGCCAGCGTCATGCCGTGCTGGCGGGTGATGTGAATGTCTGCCATGCTCGTCTCCTGTTGTTCCTAGGGTGTCGTTTTCAGTGCCTGATGGCGTTCGCCTTTGGGAAGTAGCGACAGCCGTCTGGCAGCATCATAAAACCGTTGCCAGTCTTTGCCGACGGCGTCAAACAGTGCTTCAAACCCGGGCACGAGCTCGTCGTACGCAGCCTGCGCGCCAAAGCTGGCGTTGTTGGCCCGCGCCACCCAGCCGTCGTATCCCGCAAATCCGCCCCACGAGCTTTTGAGCTGAGCATAGTTACTTCTGAATTTTTGCATTGCTATGTTTTTAGGAGCTGTTTGCACATGTATTTGTTGGTTTGGAGCCGTATTTGACAGGTAAATTTGGACCAGATCACGTCTTGTGGCGGCGGTCAATGTCCGGAACTGCTGGCGGCGCGCATCAAGGGCGGCATAGTCGTCTTTTGCTGCCTGACTGGCGTTGGCAGCCAGCCAGCGTTGACCGCCCAGACGCTCTACCGCAGTGGCAAACGATTCATTGAACATGGTGTCGTCTGCGGCGTACACCACCTGGTGCGCCAGTTCGTGAAAGATCAGCCGTGCCAGCTCGCCTTCGGGGTAGTTGATGAAGGTGTTGAGCAAAGGATCGCCGCCCAGCCAGTCCAGTTTGCCCAAGGTTGAGTAGGCCGGCACACCGTAAACATTGACCTCCCAGCCTTCGCCTTGCAGTTGCGTCGCCTCGGCTCGTGCATCGGCTTCGTTGAAGTAACCCCGGTAGCCGATGCAGCCCGCCACCGGGAAGCACCATGTTTTGAGCGTCAGTGAAAACTCGGGCGCGGCCACCACGTTCCACACCACCGCACTGCGGCGCAGGTCGGCGTAGCGCTTGTAACTGGCGTTGTCGGGCAGTTTCAATTCAGTGGCGGCAAAGCTGCGGATGCGCTGACTGAGCGCGAGCCTGGATTTCAACGCTTCGGGTGTTTGAGGGTCTGCCAGCACATCTGCTACCGGCCGTGCGGCGTTCAGCATCTGCATGTGGCCGCTGACGGACTGCCAGTAGTAACCGAGGGTGCTGCAGCCACTCAGCAGCAGGGCTGCTGCCAACGAGATCCATAACCTCATGCCAGGCGCACCTCCACCAAACAGTCATAAAACACCGGTCCACGGCCCATGTCGGTCAGGTGCTGGCTGGTGAGCTGGTTGACGTTGGTGCCGTCTAAACCCAGCTTGCGCCACCAGATGCCCAGGCCGTTGACCACGCCGGGCCTGGCGCGTGCGGACACCTCGGCCTTGACCTGGTAGCTGCCGCGCTGGTTGAACACGTTGACCACGCTTCCCGTAGTAATGCCGCGTGGCGCTGCATCGTTGCCGTGAATTTCAAGCACGGGCTCAGTTTCAATATTTCGCAGGCTGGTCACGTTGACGAAGGTGGAGTTTAAAAAGTTGCGTGCAGGCGGCGAGATCATCGCCAGGGGAAAGTCTTTCGACGTGCCTGCGGCCTCAAAGTTCGCCACATGCTCCGGCAGGCCGTCCAGGCCCTGGGTCCGCAGTCTCTGGCTGAAAAATTCACATTTGCCCGAAGGGGTGTGAAAGCGGCCTTCGGCAAACGGTGCCTCTGCCAGCCTGAGGTTGGCAAAGCCATTGGCCAGCAGCTCGCCAAAGTTCACTTTGTCGCCGAAGGCTGTGCGGCACAGCGCTTCATCGTCATCTTTAAAACAGGGCTCATCAAAACCCATGTGCGTTGCCAGTTCCCGGAAGATTTGTGTGTTGGTTTTAGCCTGCCCTAGCGGGGCAATTGCCGGGCGGTTCAGCAGCACATCGGTGTGGCCGTAAGAGCCGTGAATGTCCCAGTGCTCCAGCTGGGTGGTAGCGGGCAGGATGTAATCGGCGTAGTCAGCGGTGTCGGTTTGAAAGTGCTCGAGTACCACCGTGAACAGGTCATCGCGCGTAAAGCCCTGCACCACCTTGCCTGATTCTGGCGCAACGGCCACCGGGTTACTGTTGTAGACGATCAGGGCTTCAATTTTTGGACCGAATTCCGGGGACGTTTCTGCCAACAGCGCATCGCCGATTGTGCTCATGTTGATGGTGCGGGGCGCACTTTTTTTGCGCAAATCAGGCCGCTGCAAGGCAACTTTGTCGACCGGAAATTCGCCCGAACTGCTCATCAGCAATCCCCCTGCGCGATGGCGCCATGCGCCAATCAGCGCGGGCAGGCAAGCCACCGCGCGGGTCGCGTTGCCGCCGCCCCGCACGCGCTGCATGCCATAGTTCAGCCGTATAGCCGCGGGTTGTTTGTCGACCAGGCATTGACCATAGTCTCGCGCGAGGTTTTTGATCTGTTCTGTGGGTACGCCGCAAATGCTGGCGGCGCGCTCGGGGCTCCATTGCAGCGCACGTTCTTTCAATGCCGCCCAGCCCAGTGTGTACAACTCGATGTAATCGTGATCCAGCCAATCGTTTTTGATCAACTCATGCATCACCGCCAAGGCCAGCGCTGCGTCTGTGCCCGGCAGCAAGGCGATATGTTCATGGCATTTTTCGGCGGTTTCGCTTTTGCGCGGGTCAATGCAAATCAGCTTTGCACCGTCACGCTTGGCCTGCTGTGCGTAGCGCCAAAAGTGCAGGTTGCTGCCAATCGAATTGCTGCCCCAGATGATGATCAATTTTGATTCTGCAAAAAACTCGACCCGCATACCTATCTTGCCGCCCAGCGTCTGCGTCATACCCTCGCCACCGGCTGACGAGCAGATGGTACGGTCCAGCAGCGACGCACCCACGCGGTTGAAAAACCGGCCCGCCATGGCCTCACCCTGCACCAGGCCCATGGTGCCTGCGTAGCTGTAGGGGACGATGGCTTCGGCGCTGCGGGCGGCCAAGGCTGTGAGCTTTGTTGCGATGTCTGCCAGCGCATCGTCCCAAGACACTGGTTCAAATTGGCCCGATCCCTTGGGGCCACTGCGTTTTAAAGGGCCCAGGAGTCTGTCCGGGTGATAAGTCCGCTCGGCGTAGCGCGACACCTTGTTGCACAGCACCCCGTCCGTTTGGGGGTGCGCGGGGTTGCCCTGTACTTTGGTCGCTACGCCGGCTTCAACGGTGGTGACCAGTGAGCAGGTGTCTGGGCAGTCGTGCGGGCAAGCACCACGCACAAGCAGGGGCGGCGCCTTAGCTTGCAAACTGCTGACACCGGGGCTCGTGATAGGGCTGATGCGGATGGTATTGGGCATAAGCTGACTTTATATTGATTACACATAAAAACGTTGATGGAGACAAACATGACACGTGCATCTCAAAACATACCCGTCTGGCGGTGGCTGGTTCAAAGCCTGATCGCCACGGCCTGCGTGCTGTTGGGGCCGTCAGCGCATGCGCAGGACGGCGTCACCAAAACCGTCATCACCCTTGGCCAGTCGATCGCCCTGACCGGCCCATCGGCCACGCTCGGTGTGCCGTTTGCGCAAGGCGCACGGCTGTATTTTGACCGCGTGAACGGCGCCGGCGGCATCAATGGACGCAAAATTGAGCTTGTCAGCATCGACGATGCAGGCAGCCCCGAGCAGGCGGCCAGCAACACCAAAAAGCTGATGGGTCAGGGTGTGCTATCCCTGTTTGGCTATGTGGGTTCGCCGCAGGTCACGGCTGTCAATGCGCTGCTCACGGGCACCGACGTGCTGCTGTTTGGCGCAATGGCCGGCGCGGATGAACTGCGCGGCTCGCTCTACCCGAACGTTTATTCCATTCGCCCCGGCTATTCAGAAGAAGCAGCGGTCATCACCAAACACGCCGAAACACTGGGCATGAAAAAGCTGGCCATTCTGTATGCCAAAGACGCAGAATCGATGGCTGCACTGGACTCTGCTGAACGCACCATGACCAGCCTGGGCGCAAACCTGGTGCTTAAAGCAACGATTGAAGGCGTGGACAAAGCCGTTGCAGCCAAGCCTCAATCGGTGCTGGTGATCAGCGAGCCCAAAGGGGCGGCGAGCGCCATTCGCGATTTGCGCTCCAAAGGCTACAAAGGCCCGATTTACGGCTTTTCCAACACGGGTGAAAGCCTGCTGGCCGAACAACTGGGCGCTGCCGGAGCGGGTGTGGTGCTGGTGCGGGTGACGCCTCGCTCTGACAACGCCAAAAGCACCCTGGTGCGCGAACTGCTGGCTGATTCAGCCGCCGCCAAACTGGGCAAACCCAACGTTTACATGCTTGAAGGCTATATCGCTGCCTGGGCTTATTCAGAAGCGTTGCGCAAGGCTGGCAAGGAGCCAACACGCGCCAAGCTGCGCAAGGCCCTGGATAACTTGCAGGAGATGAATCTGGGCGGTTTCCGGGTGCACTTTGATGGCGACAGGGTGGGCTCCAAACTGGTGGAACTGAGCCTGATTGACGGGGTGGGCCGCGTACGGGAGTAGGGCGGTCCTTGGCATGAGCGTTCGGGCGTGCATCCGCGTCAGCGTCACGGCCAGCATCTTGGTCAGTTATGCTAGCCGTTGACCCTGATTTTTGCGTCCCAACATGCCTGTTTCCTCCCCATCCGCCATCATCAAGCCACTTGTCAAACTACTGCGGCCGCATCAGTGGCTTAAAAACGGCTTTGTCTTCGCGGGCCTGATTTTCAGCCAGCGCTGGAGCGATACCTCGGTGCTTGAGCAGGTGTTGCTGGCCTTTGCGGCTTTTTGCTGCGCGTCCAGCGCGGTGTATGTGCTCAATGACTGGCTTGACCGCAAGCTTGATGCGCAGCATCCCACCAAGCGCCTGAGGCCGTTTGCCAGTGGGGCTGTGTCTGCCTTTGCAGGCATGGGCCTGGCGGGGCTGTTGCTGGCAGGTGTCTTGTGGCTGGCGTGGGGCAACGCCATCTTGTTGGCCTTGCTGGCCATTTATCTGCTGCTGAATCTGGCGTATTCGCTGCGACTGAAGACCGTACCCGTGGTGGATGTGTTCATCATTGCGTCCGGTTTTATCCTGCGCCTGTTGGCTGGTACGGTGGCCGTTGATATTGCGCCGTCGCACTGGCTGTTATTGACAGGTATGTTTGTGGCGCTGTTTTTGGGTTTCGCCAAACGCAAGGCGGAGACTTTTCACGCAGCTGGCAGCCAGCGCGCAGTGCTGGCACATTACCCGACCGCGCTGCTCGACACCTTCATTGGCATGACGATGACAGCCATGCTGTTGTCGTACAGCCTGTTCGCCATCAGCCCGGAGTCACAGTTTCGTCATGGTGAGCGTTTGATCTACACCGTGCCACTGGTTATTTTTGGCATGCTGCGCTACACCTACCAGGTACACCGTGGCCGGGGCGAAGACGTGGCGCGCGACCTCCTGAGAGACCCGTGGATTGTGGTGACCGGTATTTGTTGGGTCGGGTTTTTTGTTTTAAGCCGGTTCTGGAACCAGATCCTGTGATGACTAATGGCGCAGAGCAGCGCTGGCCCGTCAAGCGCCTGTTGCTGGTGTTGGGGCTGGCGGCCACGGCTTATGCCCTGGCGCTGCTGTTCTGGGGCAACAGCAGCGGTGTCTCGCTGTCGGTGTTGTGGTCAAGCACAGGCCTTCAAGCGGCCGGACTGTGCCTGATCAGCTACGTGCTGCGCGGCCTGCGCTGGCGTTTCTGGATGGCGCACTACGACCGGCATTTTGGCTGGGCTGAAGGGCTGCGTTTGTACCTGGCAGGATATGCCTTTACGCCAACACCGGGCAATGTGGGCGAGGCTCTGCGCGGCCTGTTGCTGGCCAAACGGCCTTTGCCGCTGCTGCAAAGCCTGGCTATTTTTGGCGCTGAACGGCTGGCAGATTTACTGTGTTTGCTGCTGCTGTGTGTGCCCGCATTGCTTTGGCTGGTGAAGCATTCAGCCCTGGATGGCATGACGGGCTGGGTGGTGGGGCTGAGCCTTGTCGCGTCATTGGTGTGTGCTGTCTTGACGGGGGTGATTTGGCGCAATCGTCAACGACTGCTGCAGCGCTTTTCCTGGTTGTACGAGGCCTGGGTTTGCATGTCGGTGCGCCCGCTGGTCTGGTTTGGCCTGACCCTGACCGCCTGGGCAGCACAGGGCGTGGCTGTCTGGCTGATTTGCCGCGCCCTTGGTGTGCACATGATGCCGGCCACAGCCATTGGCTTTTATGCTGTGGCCATGGTCGCGGGCGCCTTGTCGGCCTTGCCTGCCGGTTTGGGGGGCATGGAACTCGTGCTGGCGGGCCTGCTGGTCGCGCAAAGCGCCAGCACGGCCGAGGCTGTGAGCATCACCGTGCTGGCCCGGCTGCTGACCCTGTGGCTGGCCGTCGCCATTGGGGTGCTGGCGCTGCTTTACAGTGCCTTGATTCGCAAAGACATTCGCTTTTAATGA
The DNA here is from genome assembly GCA_031410335.1 of Polaromonas sp. Taxonomy (GTDB): domain Bacteria; phylum Pseudomonadota; class Gammaproteobacteria; order Burkholderiales; family Burkholderiaceae_C; genus Polaromonas. The sequence continues at coordinate 26,614 of JANNYZ010000013.1, forward strand.
CGACTCAACCAACGACAGATTCATCTTTGGTAACCCGCTGGCTGCTGGTGGCAGGCTTGGGCTCGCTGTTCCTGCGCTTTCATATCGCCAACACTTTTCCGATCACCGGGGACGAAGCTTTTTTCTATTGGTGGGGGGTGTACCCGGACTGGGGCTACTACGATCACCCGCCCATGGTTGGCTGGCTGATCGCTGCCATGCGGGCGACCTTGGGCGACAGTATCTGGTCCATCCGCTTGCCTGTGGTGTTGCTGCCTCTTGGCATTGGCGCGGCATTGTGGTGGGCTTTGGCGGGTGTTGACAAAGGACGCGCTGCCTGGGCGGTGGTTTTCTTTTGGCTTGCCCCGCTGAACTGGCTGAACACCCTGATCACCACTGACACACCGCTGATTTTCTGGTCGGTGCTATCGGTGGCTGCCTTGTTGCGTGCTGAGCGATCTGAGCGTCCTGCTCATAGCCTGTATGCGCTGTCGGGTGTGTTCATCGGCTGCGCGTTTTTATCCAAATATTTCGCCGTGGTGCTGGGCCTGACCTACACCGTTTACTTTGTGATCTACCGGCGCGACCGTCTGGCGGGCTTTGCGTTGCTGGTGGCCTGCTCCTTGCCGTTTGCCGCTGTCAATATCGGCTACAACGCTTCGCACGGCTGGCCCAACATCATGTTCAATGTGTACAACCGCAACGAAGGCGCTGTGTTTGAGTGGCGCAAGCCGCTGATGTACGTGGGCATGATGGCATACCTCATGACGCCTGCTGCGTTGTGGCTGGTGTTTAAACATCGCCAAGCCATCGCAAGCGTGGGTTCAGCATCCAGCACGCACCGATTGCTGGCTTGTCTGGTGGTGGTGCCGCTGCTGTTTTTTGCGCTGCTGTCGGGCAAAAAAGTCATTGGCCTGCATTGGGTGCTGTCGTTTTACCCCTTTGGTTTTGCGCTGCTGGCGTTTGCGCTGCCGCTAGACAAACTCAAAACCGCTGCTGTTGGGCTGGCCGTGTTTGCAGGCCTGCATGTCGCTGTAGTTGCTGGCTTGTACATGACCACCCTCAGCACCTGGCGCACCGTAGCGCCGCTGTCCAAAATCTACCCCCAAGTCATTCGCAGTTACAAGACGGCAGACATCCTCAAACAAATCGAAAGCCCGGGCGTGGTGCTGATGGCCGATGCCTACACCGCTGCATCCATCTACGGCTTTGAGCGCCGCCAGTACATGCCGGTGTTTGGCCTCGGGCGCTTTCATGCGCGGCAAGACGACATGCTGGTGGACTTTTCGATTTACAACGGTAAAACGATTCGGGTCATCACAGGTGCATCACCCAATCTGGATGACTTCAAACCGTATTTTGAGAGGGTGTCAGCTCTGACGGTGATGCAGGACGGCGTGCCTTTTTACGTGGTCGAAGGTGTAGGCTTTGACTACTCGGCCTATCGCCAGGGCGTGCTGGGCGACATCTTCAAACGCTTTTACAACATCCCCAAGTGGCTGCCCATGACGGGTTGCCCGTTTTGCGAGCGTTATTGTGGGCAAGTCAGATGCCCGTAAATTCCCCTCTGGTGATTGCCGCGTTTGACTTTGACGGCACACTGACGAAGCGCGACACCTTCATGCCGTTTTTGGCACGCGGTCTGGGTCGGCCCCGATTCTTGCTCGCTTTGGCGCTGTGTTCCCCCTGGCTGGCCGCTTTTGCGCTGCGCTTGATACCGAACCACGTCGCCAAGCAAAAATTGATGCTGGCAACGCTCAAAAACAAAACCACTGCCGAGATGGACGACTGGGCAAGCCGCTGGCTGGCCCATGACTTCCCCGGTCAATTGCAAAGCTGGACGATGGCGCGACTAACTGAGCACCAGAAAGCCGGCCACTGCTGCGTGATGGTCAGCGCATCGCCAGACATTTATTTAAAACGCGTCGCGCAGCAAATGGGCTTTGATACGCTGCTGTGTACCGAGATGGCGGTGGAGGGTAGGCGGCTGACGGGCTTGATGAAAACAGCCAACTGCCACGGCGAGCAAAAAGTGTTGCGCCTGCAAGCCTGGATGAAAGAGCGCTTTGGCGCAGACAGTGGTGCAGAAGCAGGCGCAAAAATTGTTTATGCCTACGGCGACACATCAGGCGACAAGCCCATGCTGCGGCTGGCAACGCATGCTTTTTACCGTGGCAAGCCTTGGCAGGCCTGAAAGCAGTTTTAAAGCCTGAAAAAGGACTTTTTTCAGGCTTTTTCAGGTATGTTTTAAGGCTCTAGGTCAATGAATACATGCGCAAGCAGCTACTGAAATAATAGCAACTGTTTGACCTGAAACTCAGTCTTCCAGCTCCGCTTTGGCCATTTCCACGTCCAGCCGCTCGGTCGCGTCCAGCGCTTTGCTGGCTGCGGCTTGCTCGTACAGCTTGGTGGGTTCCTTCATTTTTTTGTCGCCCTCCAGCATCACCATGCCGTTGGCATGCTCAATCATCGCAATCGCGGATGTGGGGTTTAACTCCAGTGCTTTTTTGAACAGGCTCAGGCCCACGTCTTTCTTGGCGCCGTAGGTCATGCCGCCAATCAGTGAGCCAACTTTGTCAATCACCTCGGCATGAAAAGCCGCCAGGGCAATGTGTGCGTCGGCGTGCTTGGGCTGCAGCTTGATGGCTTGCTCGAGCGCCTGTTTGACCTTGGTGCCCAAGCCTTGTGCCAGCGCCTTGGCCACGCTAATGCCCTGGCCGTAGCGGCCCAGAGCATATGCCTGCCAATAGTACGCATTGGCGTTTTTAGGGTCAGCTTTTTGCTGTGCTTCGGCACGCTCAGCCGCTTCCATGAACATGTCCAGTTTGGGCTTTTCTTTGGTTTCCAGGTAGTTGGCGTAAATGCAGGCGGCCTTGTTGGCGACCGTGATGCCGTCGCCACCGGCCTTGATGCCGGCGTCAAAAGCCTTTTGAAATTCACCGTTGTGAAACAGTACCCAGGCGCCCACCACCGCAGCGTCTTTGGGCAGCGGTTCGCAGTCGCCCAGATGCAGCCGGGCCCAGTTCTTTTTAACGCTCGCTGCGTCAAAGCTGTAGTCACCCGCATGCGGGAAAGCGGTCCATTTGGCCATGTTTGTCTCCTTTATTTATGGCTTGATGTTACTCAAGTTGTTTGACTGTTGCTGTAGGCCCCGACCAGTGCCTGCAAGTGGGCGCGCTGGCTTTGCTCCAGGTAGGGCACCAGCAAATTAAGCACATGGTGCGCGCCGCGCAGCAAGGCGGCTTGCGCGTTTTCAGGCTCCAGTGCCTTGCGCGGGTCGCGCACGTATTCAAAGCTCAGCCAGTAGGTCAGTACCACCACCATGCTGGTGGCCGTGGCTTCCACTTCGCGTGAGTCAATCGACACAGCGCCAGCGCGGCTCATGCCGTCGAGCAGGGCTTTGACGGAGCGTGTCTTGTTTTTGAGCACCCACTGAAAGTGCGTTTCCAACCTGCGGTTTTTGCTCAGCAAGTCGTTCAGGTCGCGGTATAAAAACCGGTATTGCCAGATCAGCTCAAACAGGGTGTGCATGAAGAACCAGGCATCCTCCACATTTCGCACACCATCGCTGGCATTGAGCAACTCGCTGAGTGCGCGCTCATAGCGGTCAAACAGTGAATTGATCAGCTCGTCTTTGGCTGGGTAGTGGTAGTAAAGGTTGCCGGGGCTGATCGACAGCTCGGCCGAAATCAGTGTGGTGGATACATTGGGTTCGCCAAAGCGGTTAAACAGCTCCAGCGTGACCTCCAAAATACGCTCAGCGGTGCGACGCGGCGCTTTTTTCACCATGGTGTGTCCCTTCAGTACGACCTGACTCTACCTCAGCTCACGCTGAGGGTAAATTAGGGATGTCCAGAGGAAGCGTTTTAAGCGGACTTGCGGGGTGCGGGGCGTTTGGGGGCAGCTTTTTTGGCGGCTGGCTTGACTGCTGTCTCTGCGGGGGCTTTGGCAGCGGGTGCTTTCGCGCCCATTTTTTGCACGTTCTTGGCCAGCTCGTCAATGCGGGCCACCAATGCATCTACATCTTTGGCTGACGGCACACCGAGCTTGTTCAGCGCCTTGGCCACGCGGTCTTCAAAAATGTTTTCCAACTTGTCCCATTGCTGACCGGCTTTGGACTGGATGTCGCCTGCCATGTTGGCCATTTTGCTGGTAGCTTCGGAGAGCTTTTCTTCTGCCACGGCTTGCGTTTTGCGCTGAATCGACAGGCCCTCTTTCATCAGGGACTCAAACACCTTGCCGCCGCCTTCTTGCGCTTTCGAAAATGCGCCCAGGCCAGCGAGCCAGATTTGCTGGGCTGATTCCTTCACGGCACCTGCCAGATGTGGGGTGGACGCTTTGTCGGCGCTCATTTTTTGCAATTTTTTAACCATGGTGTGCTCCGTTGAGTGTGAATCAGTGTGTTCACTAATGTAAATCGGCGGCTTTGGCTTGGGTAGGTGCGTTCTTCTAGAAAACTAGGGTGTTCTGCCTATTGCTTGGGCACGTGCACTTTGCGCGGGTTTTCGCTGAATAGGAAAACCCGCCTTTCGGGCAAGAATCACGCTTTGAACGGTTTGCAGCCAACAACAAAAGGAAAGACAAGATGCATTATTTCGTCACCGGAGCCACCGGCTTCATCGGCAAGCGCCTGGTTAAAAAACTTCTGGAACGAAAAGGCAGTACCGTGCATTTCTTGCTTCGCGGAGCAAGCGCCGACAAGGCGGCCGCGCTGCGTGAGTACTGGGGGGTAAGTGCTGCGCGTGCTGTTGCCGTGCATGGTGACCTGACAGCCAAAAAGCTGGGCGTGAGCGCTGATGACGTCAAAAAGCTCAAAGGTCAGATTGATCATTTTTACCATCTGGCCGCTGTGTACGACCTAGGCGCTGATGAGGAGAGCCAGATTGCCGTCAACATTGACGGAACACGAAACACGGTCGAGTTCGCCAAGACGATTGATGCCGGGCATTTTCACCATGTGTCGTCCATCGCAGCAGCGGGCCTGTATGAAGGCGTGTTTCGCGAAGACATGTTTGAGGAAGCTGAAAACTACGAACACCCGTACTTCAGAACCAAGCACGAGAGCGAAAAAATCGTGCGCAAAGAATGCAAAGTGCCATGGACAGTTTTCCGTCCCGCGATGGTGGTGGGCGACAGCACCACGGGCGAGATGGACAAAATTGATGGTCCGTATTATTTCTTCAAGTTGATCCAGCGCATGCGCCAGTTGCTGCCGCCGTGGATGCCGTCGGTCGGTCTGGAGGGCGGGCGCGTCAACATCGTGCCAGTTGACTTTGTGGTCGATGCGCTCGACCACATCAGCCATCAGGCCAACGTGACCAAAAAGTGCTTTCATCTGGTCGACCCGGTGGGCTATCGCGTGGGCGACGTGCTGGACATTTTCAGCAAGGCTGCGCATGCGCCCAAGATGAATCTGTTCATCAATGCGGCGCTGTTGGGTTTCATTCCGAAAAGCGTTAAAAAAGGCTTGATGGCCCTGGCTCCGGTGCGCCGCATTCGCTCTGCTGTCATGAAAGACCTGGGCGTGCCCGAGGACATGATGACCTTCATCAATTACCCGACGCGCTTTGACAGCCGCGACATGACGGCCGCGCTCAAGGGTTCCAACATTGCATGCCCCAATCTGCGTGACTACGCCTGGCGTTTGTGGGACTACTGGGAGCGCCACCTTGACCCAGCGCTGCACATTGACCGCTCGCTTAAAGGCACGGTTGGCGGCAAAGTGGTGCTGGTCACCGGCGGTTCATCGGGCATTGGCTTGTCGGCATCCTGCAAGTTTGCCGAGGCGGGTGCCATCACCATCATTTGCGGGCGTGGCGAAGACAAGCTCGCCGAGGCCAAGAAAGAAATTTTGGCTTTTGCAGGCAAAGATGCCAAGGTGTTCACCTATTCGGTCGATATTGCAGACGCCACAAGCTGCGCGGAGTTCGTTAAAACACTGGAAGAAGTTCACGGTGGCGTTGACTTTTTGATCAACAACGCGGGCCGTTCTATCCGCCGCGCGATTGAGGCTAGTTACGACCGCTTTCACGACTACGAGCGCACCATGCAGCTGAACTACTTTGGCTCATTGCGTGTGACGATGGGCCTGCTGCCCGGCATGGTGGCCAAGCGCAAAGGCCATGTGGTCAATTTAAGTTCCATCAGCGTGCTGGTCAATGCGCCGCGCTTTTCTGCCTATGTGGCGTCCAAAGCCGCGCTTGACGCCTGGACAGCCTGCGCTGCCAGCGAGTTTCAGGACCAGGGCATCACCTTTACCACCGTCAACATGCCGCTGGTACGCACCCCCATGACAGCGCCCACCAAGATCTACGAAAACATGCCCCTGCTGGACCCAGATGTTGCCGCAGACATGGTGGTGCAGTCGTGCATCAACAAGCCAACCCGCGTAGCCACCCGGCTGGGTACCACCGTGGCGCTCTTGCATGCTGTGGCACCGCGCGTGACGCAGATCATGATGAACACCACCTTCAGAATGTTCCCCGACAGCTCGGCTGCCAAGGGCGTCAAGGGTGAAAAATCAGCCAAACCTGGTCTGTCTGCCGAGGCCACGGCCATGGCCGAGATGATGCGAGGGATTCATTTCTGATGATGTCCAGAAGCTAATCAGGCGCTAGGACATGGGATAATTTGTGGGCAGCCAGAGTGCGCTGCCAACAAGGATCTTCATGCTTTTGGTGACTGGCGGGGCTGGTTTTATTGGGTCGAACTTCGTCTTGGACTGGCTTGCCCAGTCTGATGAAGCCATCGTCAACCTTGACAAGCTGACCTACGCAGGTAACCTTGCAAATTTGGCATCTTTGAGCTTCGACAGCCGCCACGTTTTTATTAAGGGTGACATCGGCGATTCGACGCTCACCGCACAACTGTTGGCCAAGTATCAGCCCCGTGCCGTGATCAACTTTGCGGCGGAGTCGCACGTCGACCGCTCCATCCAAGGGCCGGAAGACTTCATTCAAACCAACATCGTGGGCACCTTCCACTTGCTGGAGGCGGTGCGCGCTTATTGGAACGGTTTGGACGCTGAAGCAAAAGCAGCGTTTCGCTTTTTACACGTTTCAACCGACGAGGTGTATGGCTCGCTGGGTTCAAGCGATGCAGCCTTTACCGAGACACATGCGTACGCCCCCAATAGCCCGTATTCCGCCAGCAAGGCGGCCAGCGACCACCTGGTGCGCTCGTACCACCACACCTATGACCTGCCGGTGCTCACCACCAATTGCAGCAACAACTACGGCCCGTACCATTTCCCCGAGAAGCTGATCCCGCTGATGATCGTCAATGCTTTGGCGGGCAAGCTTTTGCCGGTATACGGTGATGGCCAGCAAATTCGTGACTGGCTGTATGTCAAAGACCATTGCAGCGCCATCCGCGAAGTGCTGGCGCGTGGCAGGTTGGGCGAGGTCTACAACGTCGGTGGCTGGAACGAAAAGCCGAATATCGACATTGTTCATACCTTGTGCGAGTTGCTTGACGAACTGTGCCCCAAAGCCGATGGCGGCAGCTACGAGTCGCAAATTGCCTACGTGAAAGACCGCCCTGGTCACGACAGGCGCTACGCAATCGACGCCAGCAAAATTGAACGTGATCTGGGTTGGCGGCCACTAGAGACCTTTGAAACCGGCATTCGCAAAACCGTGGCTTGGTACCTGGCGAATGCTGACTGGGTTGCGAATGTTCAAAACGGCAGTTACCGTGACTGGACGAGCAAACAGTATGGGCAAAGTGTGGAGACACAGGTTTAAAAGTGTGCCGACGAAAACCTCTGAGATAAAAGCATGACAAAACGAAAAGGCATCATCCTCGCAGGTGGCTCGGGCACGCGCCTGCACCCGGCAACGCTGGCCATTAGCAAGCAACTGCTGCCGGTGTACGACAAGCCCATGATTTATTACCCTCTCACAACACTCATGCTGGCGGGCATTCGCGAGGTTTTGATCATCAGTACCCCGCAAGACACACCGCGCTTTGAGCAGCTTTTGGGTGATGGTTCGCAGTGGGGAATGACCCTCGAATATCTGGTTCAACCTAGCCCCGACGGTTTGGCGCAGGCTTTTCTGATTGGTGAAAAATTTCTTGGTGATGCGCCATGTGCGCTCGTGCTTGGCGACAACATTTTTCATGGACATGAGTTTGCCCAGCTTATGGCAGATGCCAACAACAAGGCTTCTGGTGCTACGGTATTTGCTTACCATGTCAATGATCCTGAACGCTATGGCGTTGTCTCTTTCAATGCTCACGGCAAAGCCGACAGCATCGAGGAAAAACCCGCCAAACCCAAAAGCAGCTATGCGGTCACCGGTCTTTATTTTTTTGACAACGATGTAGTAAATATTGCCAAACAGGTGAAGCCTGGTGCGCGAGGCGAACTTGAAATTACTGATGTGATTCGTGCCTACTTGGACCACGGTTCGCTTGACGTGAAGGTCATGTACCGCGGCTATGCATGGCTGGATACCGGTACCCATGACAGCCTGCTTGAAGCCGGCCAGTTCATCGCCACCCTGGAAAGGCGTCAGGGTTTGAAGATCGCCTGCCCCGAAGAAATCGCATGGCGCAAGGGCTTTATCAGTGCAGCGCAGCTCGAGCATCTCGCGCAGCCGTTGGTGAAAAGTGGCTACGGCCAGTATCTGCTGCGCCTGTTGACCGAGCAGCAACCAGCCTGAGCTATTTGATGAAGGTTGTGCCTTCCGCCATCCCCGAAGTGTTGCTTATCGAGCCAGCCGTATTTGAAGACGCGCGCGGACTCTTTTTTGAGAGTTTTAATGAGCAGGCCTTCAACTACGCCACCGGACTGAATGTTCACTTTGTTCAGGACAATCACAGCTATTCGTTGCACGGTGTGTTGCGTGGATTGCACTACCAGGTCGTCCGTCCGCAAGGCAAGCTGGTGCGCGTGTCGCGGGGCGCGATTTTCGATGTTGCGGTCGACTTGCGGCGCGACTCCCCGACCTTTGGCCGCTGGATTGGTGACGAGCTGACTTCAGAAAACCGCCGGCAAAAGTGGGTGCCACCAGGTTTTGCCCATGGCTTTCTGGTGACCAGCGAGTGTGCTGAAGTGCTTTACAAGACGACCGACTACTACGCCCCCGCACAGGAACGCTGTCTGCGCTGGAACGACCCGGTACTTGCCATCGGCTGGCCGTTGATCGCCCCACCTTTGTTGTCGGAGAAAGACAAAGCGGGGCTCGAATTACGCTTTTCGGAAACCTACGGATCTGACATTTGATGGGGTTAAATGCTGACTTACAATCGTGTGTTCAATAATTGAACGCACTCCTGTTGCTAAAAATTTGATGACATCTCAAGAACTGCCTTACTACTTGTTGTGCCAGCTCATGGCCGAGCCGGCGGCCAGTCAGCGCAGCCTGGCCGAACGTTTTGATGTCAGTTTGGGCAAGGTAAATTACTGCTTGCGTGCTCTGGTTGACAAAGGGCTGGTCAAGGCCAACAACTTCAAGCGCAGCGACAACAAGTTGGCCTATGCCTACGTGCTGACTCCTGCGGGACTTGATGAGAAAAGCCGGCTGACAAAGGCGTTTTTGCAGCGCA
>JANNYZ010000014.1:0-4194 GCA_031410335.1 Polaromonas sp.
CGAAATGAATCACCACTGCAATGTTTGGCGTGGTCAATGTTCGCCAGACTGACTGCGCCAGCGTGTCGTCCCCCACATAACAAGGCGCTGTGCTGCGCTGGCCTGTGGTCGTGTCGATAAACTGCAATGACACCGGCTGTACCGGCGCGTTGGCAGCAATGGCTGCCTGAAACAGATTGGCATGAAACGGCAACAAGCCTGAACCAGCCGTTGTTGTGCCTTCAGGGAAAACACCCAGAACATCACCCGACTGCAAACTGGCTGTCATGCTGTGCACCACGCGCATGGCGTCACGTCGGGATTCCCGGGCAATGAAGAGCGTGCCAATGCCTGTGGCCAGCGTGCCGATGAGCGGCCATTGCTTGATGTCGGCTTTGGACACAAAACGGCAGAACCGGGCCGCATGCAGGGCGGTGATGTCCAGCCATGACATGTGATTAGCCACCAGCAGCAGCGGGCCATTGAGCGCCGGGTTGCCCTTGACAATCAACTGAATACGAATGCAGCGCAACATGACCAGCGACCACGCCTGCGTGCGCAGTTGGCGCTGTTCAGGCCCCAGACGCGGGAACACCAGCAGGATGGTAAAAAACCCGATCAGGATGTGCAGCAGCGCGCGCGCAAGCTTGACGATGGCGTTGAAACTATTCAATTTAAAGCTGTTCAGGCGTCAGCACTTGATTGAAACGCCAGATGCCCACCCACCAGCGTGTAGCGCACCTTGCCCGGCAACAGATGGCTGGAAAACGGCGTGTGCTTGCCCTGACTGCGCAGGGCGCCAGATTCTGCTGTCCACTCGGCAGCAGGGTCAAACACACACACATCAGCCACGCCGCCTTTGACGAGCTGGCCAGCGCTCAATGCCAGTGTGCCGAGCGATGCACCCAGTACGTGGGCGGGCGCGCTGGTCAGCACTTCGAGGGTGCGCATCAAGCCGTCCTTGCCGCTCTCGTCGCCCCACTTCAAGGCCATCGACAACAACAGCTCCAAACCAGTAGCACCAGGCTCAGCTTCAGCGAAAGGCAGCGTTTTGGCGTCTTCATCTACCGGCGTGTGGTCTGACACCAGCGCGTCAATCGTGCCGTCAAGCAGCCCCTGGCGCAGCGCGTCGCGGTCGCGCTGCTGGCGCAGCGGTGGGTCGACGCGCATGCGGCTGTCAAAGTAGCCAATGTCTGCATCGGTCAAATGCAGGCTGTTGATGCTGACATCGCAGGTCACGGCCAGGCCTTCAGCTTTGGCCTGGGCTACCAGCGCCAAGCCTGCAGCGCTACTGATGCGGCACACATGCACCCTCGCGCCGGTGGCGCGGGTCAGTTCAAAAATCGTGTGCAGCGCGATGGTTTCAGCCGCCACAGGCACGCCGCCCAGGCCTAGCCGCGTGGCCAGAGGGCCGCTGGCAGCGACGCCCTTGCCCAGATGCAATTCTTGGGGTCGCAGCCATACGCTATACCCAAAGCTGGCAGCGTATTGCATGGCTCGCAGCAGCACCTGGGTGCTGGCCAGCGGCACTTCGGCCTGGCTGAAGCCGACGCAGCCGGACTCGGTCAGTTCGACCATTTCAGTCAATGCCTCGCCGTGCAGACCGCGCGTTAAGGCCCCCAAGGGAAAGACGCGCGACAGGTGCAGTTTTTCAGCACGGAACTTGAGCATTTCCACCAGGCCGGGCTCGTCAAGGACCGGATCGGTATCCGGCGGGCAAACCAGGCTGGTGATGCCGCCAGCTACAGCCGCAGCCAGCTCGCTTTCCAGCATGCCCTCATGTTCGTAGCCGGGCTCGCGCAGGCGGGCCGAAAGGTCAATCAGGCCAGGGGCGACAACACAACCAGCCGCATCAATGATCTTGTTGGCAGCAAAGTCAGGTGGCGCTTGGCCAATAGAGACGATACGGCCACCAGCAATGGCGACGTCACACACCGCATCAAACTTTGAGACCGGGTCCATCACGCGGCCGTTTCTAATGAGAATCTTCATGCGGTGCTCCCAGCCACAATACTCATCACTGCCATCCGCACGGCGATACCAAACGTGACCTGCGGCAAGATGACGCTCTGCGTGCCGTCCACCACGGCAGAGTCAATTTCAACCCCCCGGTTGATAGGCCCCGGGTGCATGACGATGGCATCGGGTTTGGCGAGTTTTAACTTCTCTGGCGTCAGGCCAAAGCTTTTGAAAAACTCCTGGCTGCTGGGCAACAGCGCGCCGGTCATGCGTTCGTTTTGCAGGCGCAGCATGATGATGACGTCAGCGCCCTTGATACCTTCTTCGAGCGTGTTGCAAACCCGCACGCCCATCTGGGCCATGTCGCCGGGCACCAGGGTTTTGGGGCCGACCACGCGTACCTCGGGGCAGCCAAGCGTGGTGAGTGCGTGAATGTCAGAGCGGGCCACCCTTGAATGCAGAACATCCCCGACGATGGCCACCGTCAGGTTGGTGAAGTCTTTTTTGTAGTGCCGGATGGTGTACATGTCCAGCAGCCCTTGCGTGGGGTGGGCGTGCCTGCCGTCGCCTGCGTTGATGACGTGCACATGCGGCGCCACGTGCTGGGCGATCAAATAAGGCGCACCTGATTCACTGTGCCGAACCACAAAAATGTCTGCGGCCATCGCACTTAAATTGGCGATGGTATCGAGCAGCGACTCGCCCTTGGTGGCTGACGAGCGGGCAATGTCCAGCGTGATCACATCAGCCGACAGACGCGTGGCGGCAATGTCAAAGGTGGTACGGGTGCGGGTGGAGTTTTCAAAAAACAAGTTAAAAACGCTTTTGCCGCGCAGCAGCGGGACTTTTTTAACCTCACGGTCACTGACCGACACAAAGTTGGCGGCGGTGTCCAGGATATGCATCAGTGTGGCTTTGGGCAAGCCCTCGGTTGACAGCAGATGAATCAGTTCACCGTTTTTATTGAGCTGCGGGTTACGTTTATAAAGCACGTGTGTCCCTCCTTACCGGTCTTGTACTTCGAAACTAAAGCTGCCGTCCGCTAGCCGCGCCAGCGCCAGGCTTTGCGCGGCGGGCAGTGCCACGCGGGCAATTGCCAGGTCGGGCTGCACCGGCAGCTCTCGGCCACCCCGGTCAACCAGCACCACCAGTTTGACGCTGGCTGGGCGGCCATAGTCGAACAGCTCGTTGATGACGGCGCGCAGCGTGCGACCCGTGTAAAGCACGTCATCCACCACGATCAGGTGCGCGCCATTCACGTCAAACGGCAGTTGCGTCTGGCTGCTGGATGCCAGGCCGCGCTTGGCAAAATCGTCGCGGTGCATGCTGGAAGACAGCGTACCTGTTTTGCCGGGCAACTTCAGGTCAGCCTGCAAGCGCTCGGCCAGCCAGACCCCGCCAGAGGCGATGCCCACAAGTTGCACAGGTTCTGAATACGCGGCCATCAACAGCTGCATGGCTTTGAGCAAATCACGGTACAGCGCCTCGGCATCCAGTGTCAGGCTACTCATCGGGCAGGCTCCTTAAAAACTGTTCAAGAATAATGCAGGCCGATGCGGCATCAGCGTCTTTGGCACCGGTGGCAATGGCTTCTGTGGTGCTGTAGCGCTCGTCAACCTCAAACACAGGCAGCGAGAACCTGGCGCGCAACTGGCGGGCAAACTTTCGCGCGCGTGCGGTGTTCTCGTGTGCAGCACCATCAGGGTGAAAAGGAACGCCCACCACCAGACCATCCGGTTGCCATTCCTTGACCCGAAGGGCAACTGCCGCAAGCCGCTGGTCGTTGTTGGCGTTGATGGTGAGCTGAGGACTGGCCGTGCGGGTCAATCGGTTACCCGTGGCAACGCCAGTGCGTTTGATACCGAAATCGAAAGCTAAAAAAGTTTGCAGGCCAACGGCCAACGATGGCGCAGCCGCCACGCTCATGAGTGGCCTGCCTCGGGTGACAACATCCAGGCTTCCAGGCCCAGCAGCAGCAAGGCCTTCGCATAGCGCTGGTCTACGGGCGTGTCAAAAATCACCGCCGGGTCAGCCGCGACAGTCAGCCAGCTGTTGTCAGAAATTTCTGACTCCAGCTGCCCCTGCCCCCAGGATGAGTAGCCAAGTGATATGAAGACTTTGCGCGGCCCATAGCCAGTTGACAGGGCCTCCAGAACGTCTCTGGACGTGGTCATCTCCAACCCGCCAGGGATGGTCATGGTGGAGGCGTACACCGGGTCTGCAGGTTTGTCTGCGTCCGCAAAGACCGGTTCATGC
>JANNYZ010000015.1:0-16888 GCA_031410335.1 Polaromonas sp.
GGGCGTTTTCCAGTCCATGAACTTTTGAACGTCCTTGATGGTCAGCAGCTTATTCTCGCGAATCGCATCACGTACCGCCTGATGACCGTGGTCTGTGCAGCTGCACATGGCTTTGAGCTTGGGTGTGGCTGAATAGTCGCCACCGGCCGTGAACATCAAAATCTGCTCAACCAAACCGGTGCAAGAGCCACACGATGCGCTGGCCTTGGTGTGCTTGCGCACCTCATCGAGGGTAAACAAACCTTTTTCTTTAATCGCTTTGCAAATGGTGCCTTTATTAACGCCGTTGCAGCCACACACTTCGGCTGTGTCAGGCATGCTGGCCGCTTTGGTGTGGCCTTCATGGCCCGTGTCGCCAATGCTGGACTCGCCAAACATCAGCTTGTCGCGAATGTCGGCCACGCTGCGGCCGTCGCGCAGCAGCTTGAAGTAATAGCTGCCATCAACAGTGTCGCCATACAGGCAGGCACCGACCAGCTTGTCGTCCTTGATGACCAGCTTTTTGTAGACGCCGCCAAATGGGTCGCTCATGATGATTTCTTCAGCGCCTTCACTGCCCATGAAGTCGCCCGCGCTGAACAGGTCAATACCGGTGACTTTGAGTTTGGTGGAGGTGAGCGAGCCGGTGTAGCGGCCAATGCCAAACTGCGCCAGATGATTGGCAGCGACTTTGGCCTGTTCAAACAGCGGTGCCACCAGACCATACGCAATGCCGCGGTGCGCCGCACATTCACCAACCGAGTAAATGCGTGCATCTGTCGTGGTCTGCATCGTGTCGTTCACCACAATGCCTTTGTTGCAGTGCAGGCGCATGGCCTCGGCCAGCGCTGTGTTGGGGCGAATGCCAACCGCCATGACGACCAAATCTGTTGCCAGCTCGGTACCGTCCTTGAATTTGATGGCGGTGACGCGGCCATCGGGCCCACCCACCAGCTCCTGCGTTTGCGCACCCATGAGGAACTTCAGCCCACGGTCTTCAAGTGACTTTTGCAGCAGCTTGCCGGCCACGCTGTCGAGCTGGCGCTCCATCAGGGTGGGCATCACGTGCACCACGCTGACCTGCATGCCACGCAGCATCAGGCCGTTGGCGGCTTCCAGGCCCAGCAGGCCGCCGCCAATCACCACCGCATTTTTGTATTTGACAGACGCATCAATCATCGCGTTGGTGTCGGCAATGTCGCGGTAGGCAATCACGCCTTCGAGATCTTTGCCGGGGATGGGCAAGATGAAAGGGTTGGAGCCTGTGCACAGCAGCAGGCGGTCGTATTCAACCTCGGTGCCGTCGTCAGCTTTCACGATGCGCTTGATGCGGTCCACTTCCACCACCTTTTTGCCGGCGTGCAGCGTGATGTTATTTTCTTTGTACCAGTCCCAGCTGTTTAAAACGATTTCGTCCAGCGTCTGCTCGCCGGCCAGCACAGGGCTGAGCAAAATGCGGTTGTAGTTGGGGTGCGGCTCGGCACCAAAAACAGTGATGTCGTACAGATCGGGCGTGACTTTGAGCAGCTCTTCAATGGTGCGTACACCTGCCATGCCGTTGCCGACCATCACCAGTTTTGACTTTTTCATCGCTTTTATCCAATCTGTTCCGGATTTCATGACAATTCTCAAGCGCAAGCTCTGTGCCAGCAGGGGGCTGGGTTGCAAGGCTATGCACCAAAATGAGGGGTTAAAACAGACACCCCCGTGTTGACTGGGGCGCAAGCACCGCAAACCTGTTTGCTGGTACTTGTGATGCACACGTCGCTGCATGCAGATGCCGCAATGCACGATTGCGGTTGGGCGCTCCGTTACGCCCGTAGTAGCCATGCAAGAGCTGTGCCAGACCGCGCCTGGCAAGACACGCCGAGAACGGGCTTTATCATCCAGCCCATGACTTCTATCGTGGTGTTTGGCAATCCGGCTGAGCGAGCTGATTCTCTGGCTGTTGAGCTGGCCGGAGCAGGTTTGACGGTCTTGCAATCGGTGAGCGTGCTAACTGACGTGACCCCGGCGGTGCAGCAGCACAGGCCGGATGTTCTGGTGTGCCACACAGAGCAGGCCGACGAGGCACTTTTCAGTGTCACCCGGCTGGTAGCCGCCAGCGCACCCTGTGCCGTGCTGCTGTTGACGGACAGCATGGACGCAGACAGCGCTGCTGCGTCAGCCGCGGCGGGCGTGCACGCCTATTTGCCCAGGGAGCATTCAGCCCACCATTTGCCCGCGCTGGTTCACCTCGCGCAAGGCCGCTTCAGGCACGAGGCGGCCTTGACCCAGGCCCTGCGTGAGGCGCACAACCAGCTGGACGAACGCAAGGTGGTTGACCACGCCAAAACCATCTTGATGCGCGCCCGCCAGCTGTCAGACGACGACGCCTTTCGCATGATGCGCACCGCGTCGATGCACAGCAACCAGCGCCTGGCCGATGTGTCCGGCCACATCATTCATGCCGCCCGTTTTGCCGATGGCGTGAACCGCGCCGGGCAGTTGCGCATGCTGTCGCAGCGGCTGGTCAAGCTGTATGCCTTGCAGCTGCTGCGTCCAAACCATGCACCCCCCACCACTTTGAAAGAAGCCGTCAAACGCATTGATGACAACCTGACCGTGCTAACGCAAAACTTTGCGCAACCCGAGCTGGCTGTTTGGGTCAAACAGGCCGGGCTGACCTGGAGCGAACTCAAACAAAAGCTGAAAAAGCAGACGCCCGCCCACGACATGAGGGCGATTGATGAGTTGGCCGAAGCGCTGCTGGCGCATGCTGAAGAGCTGACCAGCCAGCTTCAAAACGCAGGAAGCGCATCCCCTCTGCAAGTGCTGAACCTGGCCGGGCGCCAGCGCATGTTGTCGCAACGATTCGCCAAATTTGCCCTGCTGCAAGCCTTGGTTAAATCAGGCGGGGCAGGCCAGGCGTCGGCCATGCTGGAAGCAAGGCAAAGCTTTGAAAAGGCTCAGCACTACCTGAACAACATCCCGCTTAGCACGCCCGAGATTGGTCAGTTGCTGGCAACAGCCAAGCTCAACTGGACACGTTTGCTGGCAGGTGCGGAGCAGGTTGACACCGCCACAGGGCAGGCCGAGGTGGAGTCTGCCAGCGAGGCGCTGCTGGCCGTGTTTGAACAGCTCTCAGCGACTTATGAAAGCAGCATGCAAATGCTAATGGGCTGATGGGTGCTCAGGGCGCAGTGAAAATGCCCTGTTACCGCTGAGCAGGTGTCAACCTCGCCCGGCCACCCTTTTAGTTACGGCACCGCTTCGCTTAACTTTTCTGCGAAAAGTTAGCCTGCACTGAAAGGCAGGTCAAAAACGCTACGCGTTTTTCATCGCTACGCTCGGAGCGCTCCGCGCTCGACCTCCCTTTTCAGCCCAGGTTCGCGTCCACCTGATCTGCACCAGTCGCAACATCAGCAGCATGACAACGGCCACCGCCGCAAACGCTACAAAGCCCCACAGGTAAGTGCCCATCAGTTGCTTGGACTGGCCCATCAGGTTGGGAATAAAACCACCGCCCAGCGCACCGATTTCACCAATCATTGAACCCGCCACAGCAGTGGTGAAAGGCCAGCGCAGTGGCACCAGCTGAAACAGCGCACCATTGCCCGCGCCCAGCGCTGCAAAGCACAGCATGAAAAGCAGGGTGGTGACAATCAATGACTGCCCTGCCATGCCGCAAAACACCAGTGTGATGGCGACCAGCAGCAGCACACCGCTGAGGGTGTTGATGCCGCCCGCCCGGTCTGAAATGTAGCCGCCGACAACACGCAGGGCAGAGCCCATCACCGTGGCCAGCATGGTCAATTGCCCGGCTTCAACTTTCGTGACCTTGAACTGGTCGTAAAAATAAGTGGGCAAAAAGCTGGCCAGGCCGATAAAGCCGCCAAACGTCACCACATAAATCAGGCTGAATGACCAGCCGTCTTTTTCGAACAGGCAAGCGGTGTGCTGGCGAAAGCTCTGGTGTTCGCGGTCAGGTGGTTCTTTGGCAATGACCCACATCACCACCATGGGCAGCAGCATGGTGCAAGCCGCCAGGCCGTACACGGTAGACCAGCCGAAAGCTGTGGCCAGTGGCGGCGCAAACAGCACGGCCAGCACGGTGCCTGAATTGCCCGCACCCGCAATGCCCATGGCCAGGCCCTTGTGCTTGGGCGGAAACCAGCCCGAGCCCAAACTGAGCGCCACGCCAAAGCTGGCCCCGGCAATGCCCAGCAGCACGCCCATGGCCAGCACCTCGTTGTAGGTGTCGACAAACACATAGCCATAAATCAGCGCGATGATGATCAGGCCCATCTCGACCATGGCGGCGTTTTTGCGGCCGATGTACTGCGCCAGCACCCCCAGCGGAAAGCGCATGAAAGCGCCCGCCAGAATGGGCACCGAGATCATGAAGCCCTTTTGCGCGGCGTTCAGGCCAAAGGTTTCGCTGATAAAGGGCGCCATGGCACCGTTGAGCACCCAGATGGCAAAGCAGAAGTCAAAGTACAGGAAGGCCGCCAGCAGCGTGGGCCAGTGACCTGATTTCAAAAAAGTTTTAAAGTCGCCCGCCATGGGATGCTCCCAAAAAAGAAAAGGGTAGATGGAATAGGGGATTTGGCCCGATTGACCACCGGGTTTTGCCTGAATGCACCGCCGCACCTGTGCTTGCGCGGCTTGTTTTGTGTCAATGAAGGCGTGAACGCGTCGTTACGTTCGGTTTGACTGTACGCAAGTAAAGTGCCAGCGCAATGCTGGGCTTTCAGGGCAACCTGATCGTTATTTGTTGCGCCGCACCAAAAACAAGCATGGATATTGCTTACATTGGTGCATGGCATTTGAAATAGACATTGGCTTTGCCTCGCAGGCGGGCCGCAAGCAAATCAACGAAGACTTTTGTGCCGCCATGCTGCCTGAAGCGGGGCAAGAGGGCATGGGCTCGATTGTGGCAATTGCTGACGGTGTCAGTACCGGCGGCATGGGCAAAGAGGCCGCGCAAACCACCGTGACCAGCCTGGTGCGTGACTACTACGGCACGCCCGAAACCTGGGACACCACGGTTGCGCTGGACCGCATCATTGGCGCGCAAAACACCTGGCTGGCAGGGCTGAACCGGCGCAGGCACCCGGTGCTGGGGCTGACCACCCTGACCGCCGTGGTGCTGCGCGGCCAGTCGTATGCCCTGGCGCATGTGGGCGACACGCGTGCCTACCTGCTGCGCGACGGCAACCTAAGCCAGCTCACCACCGACCACGTGGTGGACCACCCCGACCTCAAACACCAGCTGCTGCGCTGCGTGGGGGCTGAAGACAAGCTGGTGGTGGACTATTCGCAGGGCGATTTGCAGGTGGGAGACCTATTTCTGCTGCTGTCAGACGGTGTGCACGGCGCCTTGGGCGCCAAGCGGCTGAAGGCGCTGGTGGCGTCGGCTGTGGCCTCTGGCCAGCCGTCGCAGGATTTGAGCAAACAGCTCGTTGACGAGGCGCTGGCCGCAGGCTCGCTGGACAACGTCACCGCCATGGTGGTGCGTGTGCTGGGCCTGCTGGACGCCAACCTGCAAGACGAAAACCGGCATTCTTTGACGCTGACCATACCGCCCCGGCTGAAAGTCGGCGAGGTGATCGACGGCTTTGTTGTGACTGCACCAGTGGCTGACAACGGCATCAACGTGCTGTACCAAATCCGAGATATGACCCCCACGCTCGGCACTGGCGTGTCCTCGCTGCCCCCCGAGGGGGCGCTCGCGCCTAAGGGCGGCCTGTCGGCGCTCGGGTCTCATCCAGGCAAGCTCTACGCCCTCAAAACCCTGCACCCCGCACGCGCCCATGACCCGGAAGAGCGCGCCATGCTGGCGCACGAGGCCTGGCTGGCCAAGCGCATGCAGTCGTCCAGCGCGGCCCCGTACTTTGTCAATATTCACGACAGCCTGCCCAATGGCCTAACCCCCAGCGCGTTTTACCTGCTGTACGACTGGCACAGCGGCGAGACGCTGCAGCAGCAGCTCGACACCCGGCTGCGTTTTGCCGTGCCGCAGGCGATTCAGGCCAGCGTGCAGGTAGCCAAGGCGCTGGGCCGGCTGCACCGCCAAAACGTGATTCACCGCGACATCAAGCCCGCCAACCTGCACCAGGGCGAAGACGGCGTGTTGCGCGTGCTCGACCTCGGCGTGGCCCTGTCCGGCCGCGAGCCCGAAGCCATGCGTACGCTGCACGCAGGTACGCCCAGCTACATCAACCCCGAGCAATGGGGCTTTGGCTACAAGGCAGGCGGCGACGAACCCCCACCCGAGCCGCCCGACGCGCAAAGCGATTTGTTTGCCCTGGGCGTCACGCTGTACCAGCTGCTGACAGGCAAGCTGCCCTACGGCGACGTGCTGCCCTACCAGGTAGGCCGCTACTACCGCGACCCTGTAGCGCCCAGCCGCCACAACCCCGAGGTGCCCATCTGGCTCGACAACGTGGTGCTCAAAGCCGTGTCACGCGACAAGAAGCAGAGGTTTGAAACCGCCGAAGAGTTGCTGCTGGCGCTGGAGCGCGGCGCATCCCGCCCCTTAAGCGCCCCCGGAACCAACGCCCTGATGCAACGCGACGACACCGTTCTGTGGAAGCTGGCTTTGGGGGTTAGCGTGCTGTTTAACCTGTTGCTGGTGTATTGGCTGCTTTATCTGCCGAAGTAAATCCGGTTTGCGGGTGCTATTCTTTCAGGAGCTGCTTGCGCATGTATTCATTGGGCTGGAGGCTTAAAAACTGGGTAAAAATGGCCTGAAAATAACATTCCTAAGGCAAGCCAGTTTCAGGAGATTTAAATAGCCAGATTAGATTGCCGCGTCATTCTTCACACCGCAAGTCTTACGGGATACATTTAGTTAGGCCTCTTGCCCGAACTATTTCAACGGTTACCCGATGCAAAACTCTGACTACATTGCTATTGCTTCAGCTTTTATCGCAACACTGGCATTCGGTGCAACCATCTGGCAAGGTTGGATTACTAGACGACACAACCACCTTTCGGTACGTCCTCTGCTCGTCTGGCATGTGGCAAGGAACAACTCGCCCGAGTTCGCAGAGATTACTTTCAGCTTAAAGAACAAGGGAATTGGGCCTGCGATAATTTCTGATCGCTACTTTACTGTCAGGGGTGCCAGATTTCACCCGAGCGGCCTAAAAACGGATGAAGTTCAAGAATTAGTAACAACCACGCTCGCAGGGCAGTTTCAATACACATTGCGGCAGTTCGGGCTTCCAGGGAATGAAGCCGCGATTGTTGCGCAAGAAGAAATCATCGTCGCAAAGATTGCGTTTCACCGAATGCGTCCAGAGGTCTTAACTGAGGTAGCGAAGTCTTTTGGCTACATTCAATTCTGTGCCGACTATGAATCGCTGTATGGTCATAAATTCAAACTCCGAACCGACGGCTCTCTCAAAGAGGCCTAACGTTTCGCTCGAATTAGAACAAACGGGGTCATAGAAAAATCGGTGTCAGATTCCAATTAAATCTTGAAGCCTAAAAGGCAAGCCAGTTTCAAGGAGTCAACATGAAGATCATCGTTTCAACAGTCGTCGCCGCACCGATGCGCGAGGTCTGGCGCGCTTACACGACTCCGGAGGACATCAAACTCTGGAACGCGGCCTCTCCTGATTGGCATACCACCGCTGCCGCAGTCGACCTTCGGCCTGGGGGCAAGTTCTCCTCGCGTATGGAAGCCAAAGACGGCTCGTTCGGATTTGACTTTGAGGGCGAGTACACGAAGGTGGTGCAGCATCAACTGATTGAGTACGCCTTTGGCGACCGCCTGGCGGTTGTTGAGTTTATGGATGGTGCCCAAGGCGTCACCGTAACGGTTGCCTTCGATGGCGAGACAACGCATCCTGAAGAGCAACAACGTGAAGGCTGGCAAGCGATTCTGGACAACTTTGCGCGTCACGTGACCGGCAAGCCTGCTTCTGAGTAGTCACCCAGGCTCTATAACAATCGGGGTCAGAATCCAAGTGAAATTTGCTATTAGTTTAATAGCTGCTTGCTCACATATCCATTGGTCTGGAGCCCTAAAACGCACCTGAAATGCGCTAAAAACAGCACTTCAGGCTCGCCAGCCAGTCAAAGCCGCGTCAAAAAGCACCGTGAAACCCGAAAAACAGCCTTTTTAGGGCATCAAATCGGCCTCAAAGCCAATAAATACGTGCGCAAGCAGCTACTAAATAAATAGCAATCCAACAGCCGCAAGGCGCTGCATCAGGTCTGGGCTTGAGGTGATCGGGGGCACTACCAATCAAAGCTTTGTCACGACAGGATTCGCTTTTTCCTTCCCTGCCACCTCACGCGCAGCACGTTTGACAAGGTCTGCATCCAGCGTGGTGAAGTCTTCGCAGCCTTGGCTTAAAGCGACGTGAAGCGCATCTGCAAAGTCCCAGCCTTGCGCGGCCCTGTTGGCTGCTGTCAGCACCGCCTCGCGGTCACCCACCACCACGTTGCCCAAAGCGGTTATTTTGGCAATGGCCTGCGCGACGACTTTGGGCGCGAAAGCGTAGCGGGACCGCAGCACCCATTCAAGCTCGAGCATCACTGTGATGGGTATAAAAACTTCCGCTTCAGTCAGCAGTGCAACAGCTCGTTCTGACTGCGCCGTATCGTCATTGACGATGGCTCGTACCAGCACGTTGGTATCAATGGCGCGCATTGCTCAGTCCTTGTAGTCGGTCACGCGCATGTCGCTGACGGCAACCTTGGGGCCGTCGTATTTGAGCATTGCCTGGATTTCTTTCAGGCTGGCGGTTTTTTTGGCCGGGGCGGGGGTGATTTGCGCGCTTTTACCGCTGACTTTGACATTGACCCGCATGCCAGGTGTAAGGCCCAGGGCTTTGCGTACGGCGACTGGCAGCACGATTTGGCCTTTGGTGGAGATTAAAACAGCGCCCATGGTCAATCCTTAAAAAGTTTTACTTAGTGGGTATTTTAATGCTTTGGTAAATCCGGGTTGCCTCAGGTTCCAGTTAAATTTCGAAGCCAATAGGAATTCTTATGCGCAAGTTTGTTTTCAGAGAAATAATCAGGTTCAAACTCAAATTAATCTGTGTGACCACCCACTGAGATTGGAGCCAACAAATGACGACTGAGCCAAAGGTTAAGGGTCCTGCTTCTTACTTTCCGTCCATTGAGAAAAAATACGACAAGCCGATGAGCTACTGGTTCGCGCTTGTCGATGAACAGCGCGGTCTGAAACATATGGAAATGGTGAACTGGCTAAAGTCTGAACATGGAATGGGGCATGGACACGCGAACGCGGTCGTTGCTTATCACCTTGCCAAGAAGGTATAAAACGGTGCGAATCCGCCCAAACCTTCGTTACATCCGACCGACTTCGGCTGAACGCCAACGTCAGGCATACCTCACATGAAACGCACCCTTGTACGTCGCCTGCTTCAATTCACAACCCTTGTCTGTGGCTTGGGCATGCTTCTTTTGCTCATCCCACTCTTTATGGGCTCTGCGGAGCAATTCCCGACGGGTGAGCAGGAAGAAAAGCTACGCATTGCAGTTGCCTCGCTCATGCTTCTGTTGGCTGCAGCAGGAGGCGCTTGCCTGCTCGCCGTGAAGCGCATGCAACCCTGACTCATTTCATTCTGGCGGAGCCGTCAATCTCAACAATCGAGTCAGACTGAGGCAACCGGGATTTCCCGGACAGTTTGAGTTTCTTCATTGCCCGAGGGAAACTAAAACTGAATTAAGGTCCGAACCTGAAAAATGCGGCTGAGGTGACAACGCTTCAAACGGTAAACCTTGCCGGTTGACCCAATGCGTTGTGAAGCCAAACCAGGTCGCACCCAAAGCATCCCATGCATTGCTGGACACAAACAGTACTTCATCTTTGTTGACCGGAATGGTTTGCTGCACCAAGCCGTAACTCTCGGGCGAGGTCTTGAACAGGCGAATCGGATCGACTGAGATGACGTGGTCTAAAACATCGTCCATCCCCGCACTCTTGACCGCCGAAGCCAGCATATCCACACTGCCGTTCGAGAGAATAGCCGTCGTCAGTCCCATCGCTTTGATCTTTTGCAGGACAGCCAGGTTTTCCGAAAACGGCGTGAGATGCGCGTATTGCTGCATTAATTTCTCGAGTTGCCCGGCATCGCGTTTGAGTTTGAGGCGGTCCAGTGTGTACTCCAGCGACAAGCTTGTCAGTTCCCAAAATGGACGAAAGTACTGGCTGCCCGCCGGGCTGTGAGGGTCTGATTGCGTGATCAACCGTGTGTATTCAATTTGCTTGTCACGCCATTTCAGGGCAATGTCTGCCCCCTTGCCCGGGTATAACTCTTCAGCCAAAGCTTGAATCGAGTACACGTCAAACAAGGTGCCGTAGGCATCAAATACAACCGCTTTTATTTTCACAATACATTCCTTGTCATGGCTCAAACAACCGTCCCAGCGGCTTTGAGGCGCTCGTTCGATGGGAAAAGCATTTTTCGTGCATCCTCATCCACTTCGGTTTTGAAAGCAAACTTGGTCTTTAAGGCTTCTGCGCGTTGGGCCGCTGGACGTGCGTTGATGTCATCAAGCAAACGTTTGACATGTGGCAGTTTTTCCCAGGCGTTTGTGCCCAGCACGAACGGTGCAACGCGAGCCCATCCCCAAACGGACATATCGACAATGGTGTATTCACTGCCCATCATGTAGGGCTGGTTGGCCAGCAGGTCATTGATGAGATGCCAGTGACGCCAGGCTTCAAAGTCATAGCGATTGACTGCGTACTCTTTGGGCTCTGGCGCGAAGTGTTTGAAATGAACAGCCTGACCACAGTAGGGGCCAATGCCGGTGGCCACAAACATCAGCCAGGAGTACATCTCGGCTTTGTTTTGGGGCGTGTTGGCAGGCACAAACTTGCCAATCTTTTCGGCCAGATAAAGCAGCATGGCGTTGCTGTCAAAAATGCGAATGTCATCATCCATCATGGCCGGTGTCTTGGCATTGGGGTTGATGGCCTTGAAGGCAGCTGAGTGCTGCTCTCCTTTTCGCGTGTCTACCGCAATGAGCTCGTAGGGCTCACCTGTCTCTTCCAGATACAGGGCGATCTTCAAGGGGTTGGGTGATGGATGGAAATAGAACTTGATCATGTCTGATACCTTTATGTGTAGGGATGGAAAGAAAACCTAAATGAATGCCTAAACGAACGCCAGCCAGATTCCGAGCGGCAGAAAGGCCAGGCTCAAAACATGTCCAACGATGACGGTTGAGGCGACCTTGTTGGGCTGTACTTGAAATTTGTCAGCCAGCATGAAATTGAAGACGGCTGCAGGCAAACAGGCAAACAAAATCAGGGCGCCGCGCTCCAGCCCTTGCAAAGGAATGAGCCAAAGTATCAAGAATGCTGCAGCCAGTCTGGCTATCAAAATCAGGACGCTTGACTGAACCCCTGCCCACGCGTCTGCAACCTGGCTACTTGCAAGTCGTGCGCCGAGCGACATCAACATCATCGGAACCAGCACACTGCCAATCATGGTGCAGGAGGTCTGGACCCACGCGGGTAGCGCCAGCTGCAGCTGGGAGCTAGCCACCCCCAGCACAGTTGCCCAAACCAGCGGGTTGGCGTAAACCATTCGCCAATCAACCTTGCCACTCATGACACCCGCGCCCAGCGTGAAATGCAGAATATTGGAGATCACCAGCAAGACCACCGCTGGTGCCACCCCTTCGGGTCCATAGGCCAGGGCAATCAAGGGGATACCAATCGGGCCGACATTCGTGAACATCACACAGGGCAAAAACGCTTGCCTGGACGCGCCTGAAAATTTGGTCAGTGGCCATGCGATCAGTCCGCTCACAAAAATCAAGGCGATGGATGCCACTGTGAAAGACAAAGCGGAAATCGGGTCGAACGTCTTTGCAGACAGCGATATAAAAATCAGCACGGGCAGTGCGATATCAACAACCAGTTTGTTGGCGCCCCCCAGGTCCGGCTTGACGCGTCGGCTGTAGAAAAAGCCAACCAGCACCAAGGTAAAAATGGGAAGCGTGATGGAGGCTATTTTTGAAAACATGGACCCAGACTTGGTGAACGAGGGATTTGCTGCTTTGCATTGTCTTGTACTTGATGCAACAATACATACATATAAATTTGCAATTCGTACAAATGGAAGCGCCTCGCCTCGACCGACTCACCGCCTTGCTGGAGGGCCTTAGCCCGAAAGTGACCTTGGCAACCAAGCCAGACGGGTTTTCGCTGCACATCGTCAAGGCAGCACCAACTGAGCTTTTCCATGGCAACTTTTCGGCCATTCAACTGGAAGGCTTGTCTTTATTGGTTTGCCCTGCGGGGTACTCTCCCCAAAACACGCTAGAGATGGGTCAGAACTGCTTTATGAGTTTTGACGTGGTTTTTGATGGGCCCATGGGGCCCAGTTTTTTGGCGGAGTTTTCAGGTCCGATCCTGATCAGCATGAAAGACGCCGACCCATCGCTTTTGCAGGTTGTGACGCTGATGGCCAATGAAATGCAGGCCAGTCGATGTGGTCAGCCCCTGTTCATCAATCGTGCGGGGGACATTTTGCTGATTGGTTTGATGCGTCACCTGACGTCCCGACCTTTGCACTCCAGCGGGATATTCAACGCGTTGTCAGACCCCAGAATTGCCAAAAGCCTGGTGGCTATTCACACCGACCCCGCATTCCCATGGACTTTAGAAACTTTGGCTGACCTGGCAGGCATGTCACGCACCTCATTTGCAAACTATTTCAAGCGTGTCATGCGGGTATCACCGGGCAAATATCTGGAAAATTTGCGCCTGGCAATCGCAAGGCAACTTGTTCATACCGGTATCGGGCTGAAACAAATCGCCGCGAAAACTGGCTACGCGAGTCCCTCTACCTTGTCCAGAGCACTGGGGCGCAGCACTTGACGCATCCGCTGCAAATCTGAGTCAAAAAGCGGCTGAAAACCTCAAAAACAGCCGTTTTAGGGTATCAAAAGTGCCTTCAGGCCAATGGATACATGCGCGAGCAGCTACTGAATTCATAGCGTTTGCTGGAGCGATTCTCCATTCCCGGCGCCTCGAACACAGGTGTGGTCAGGCCGACTCGCTTGGTGATAATGGCCAAGACCTTCGCTTTCAGGCGAAGCCACAACAGAGGCAACCCATGACCATTCACGCCCTCGACACCTGGCATCAGCTTGTTCGCACGCAAGACCCGTCTGGCCTGAGTGCTTTGCTGGCTGACGATGTGGTGTTTTACTCGCCAGTGGTACACACGCCGCAACGCGGCAAAAAGATAACGGTTATGTACCTGAGCGCCGCTTTCCAGGTTTTTTTCAATCCCGGTTTTCGCTACGTGCGGGAGATTGTTGGCGAATCAGATGCCATGCTGGAGTTTGAAACCGAGGTGGATGGGGTGCTGGTCAATGGTGTTGACCTGATCAAGTGGAACAGCGCGGGGCAGATTGTTGAGTTCAAGGTCATGGTCAGGCCGCTGAAGGCCATGAACGTGATTCATCAACGCATGGCGGCCATGCTTCAGGCTGCTCAATCCTCACCCCAATCCCCAACTTGAAGGAACACAGATGACCAAAAACCTGGTGAGAAACGGATTCATCGCCGCTGGCCTGATGAACATCGGCGGCGTTCTGGTGTTCTCGCGCGGGTTCACCAATGTGGCCATCAACAACGCCGACCCGGTGGTCATGTCCAACTTCGGGTTGCTCATGATTGCAGTGTGGGGCCTGGCTTATTTGGGTGCAGCGGCCATCAGCGCCAACATCAAATGGCTGGCAGGCGCGTTTGCTGTTGAAAAGCTGGTGTATGTGGTGGGTTGGGCGATGTGGCTATCAGACAACAGCCTGGCCGCGCTTTATGCCAAAGACCTGTTTGCTGGCGCTTTTTTCAGCATCTATGGTCTTAATGATTTTGCGTTCATGCTGTTTTTTGGCTGGGTGTTCTTTTTAAGCCTTAAAACACGCTGATCCACCCGCTGCGCCTGGGCCGTCCATGGCGGCCTGAGACAATCCAGGCATGTTTAAAGAAAATCCAGAAGCGCCAAAGTCGCCCCGCCAAGACTACCCGCCCGACCTGCTCACCATTGAGTCGCTTGACATTGAGGCCCAGGGCATTGCCCACCGGGCTGATGGCAAGGTGGTGTTCATTGAAGGCGCTTTGCCGTACGAGGTGGTCACAGCCAATGTGTACCGCAAAAAGCCGGCGTTTGAAAAAGCGATGGTGATGGCGATTCACCGCGAATCTTCCCAGCGCGTGGTTCCCGGCTGCCCCCACTTTGGCATGCACACGGGTGCTTGCGGCGGCTGCAAGATGCAGCACTTGCATGTGGGTGCGCAGGTGGCCGTCAAGCAGCGGGTACTTGAAGACAACCTGCAGCACATTGGCAAGCTGAAAGCTGATAACCTGATGCGGGCCATTGAGGGACCAAGTTGGGGCTACCGCTACCGGGCGCGTCTGTCGGTACGCTATGTGCGTAAAAAGGGCGAGGTGCTGGTGGGCTTTCATGAGCGCAAAAGCAGCTTTGTGACCGACATGAGCCACTGCCCAGTGCTGCCGCCGCATGTCAGCAACATGCTGATGCCACTGCGCGCACTGGTTGCCAGCCTGGACGCGAAAGAGACTGTTCCGCAAATCGAACTGGCCTGCGGCGACAGCATCACTGCGTTGGTGCTGCGGCATATGGAGGCCTTGAGCGACGCCGACAAAGCTCGCTTGCGCGCCTTTGCCGCCATCAACCCTGGCCTGCAGTGGTGGGTGCAGCCGGGTGGGTTAGAGACGGTGGCTTTGCTGGACGAAGATGTGCCGCAGCTTAGCTATGCACTGCCCGAGTTTGGCGTAGTGATGCCTTTCAAACCAACCGACTTCACCCAGGTCAACCCGCACATCAACCAGGTGCTGGTGTCGCGTGCGCTGCGCCTGCTGGACGTGCAAGCGCATGAGCGAGTGATTGACTGGTTTTGCGGACTGGGCAACTTCACGCTGCCGCTGGCCACCCGTGCGCGGGAGGTGCTGGGGATTGAAGGCAGCGAGGCGCTGGTGGCGCGTTCGCGTGAAAATTACCTGTTAAATAACCCATCCAATCAGGCTGTGGGCCAGCAAAAACGTGCGCCAGCAGCTACTACATTCATAGCGCGTAATCTTTTTGAAATGACCCCTGCCATGCTGGTCAAAGACGGCATGGCAGACAAATGGCTGGTAGACCCGCCGCGTGAAGGCGCGTTCGAGCTGTTCAAGTCGTTGGCGGCGCTGCATCAGCAACGGGTCACAGGTGTGCCGTGTGACGATGGCATTCATCAGCAAAGC
Organism: Polaromonas sp.; assembly: GCA_031410335.1. Taxonomy (GTDB): domain Bacteria; phylum Pseudomonadota; class Gammaproteobacteria; order Burkholderiales; family Burkholderiaceae_C; genus Polaromonas. The sequence continues at coordinate 15,236 of JANNYZ010000015.1, forward strand.
CTGGCGCTGGGCGACTGGGTACTGCCCAAGCGCATTGTGTACGTCAGCTGCAACCCGGCCACGCTGGCGCGTGACGCGGGGGTATTGGTGCAAAGTGGGGCTTACCGCTGCACGTCAGCCGGGGTGGTGAACATGTTTCCGCATACGGCGCACGTGGAGTCGATTGCGGTGTTTGACCTGGCTGAAGGGGCAGGTAGCCGCACCTGGTTGGCATCTCCTACCAAGGCGGCAACCTGAACGACGGCTTGTAGCCGCTTGCCTGTCCGCTCCGGTTTAATTTATCTGGATGCTGTGGGCGTTGGGATAACCGTCGCTGCGCCAATGTTTGGCTGGCCTTCCTTGTCCACTCTGCGGTCAAACGTCAGATCTTTGCCAAACACCAACTGGATCCAAAGTGGGTAGGTGTAGGCTGTGCCTTTATTGTGGTCAATGATGGCGCCGATCCCGCCTCCCAGCAAGATGTTGCCCGCCATGCCCCCGTTGGCTCGCGAAACTGCTTGTCCTTTTGCCTGAGGATTGGTTGCACTGGTGCATTCAATCGCCAGGTCTTTGCTGGAGCGCCTGACTTGAGCTGTGTCGCCTGATTTCACATTGAATACACCATAGTCGTTGGTCAACTTGCAATCTGCGCCGGTGACAACGGCGCCTGCCTCCGTTTTTGTTTCCACCTTCATGGGGTGCGTCACATCATTCAGCACGGAGGCACAGCCCGAGCACAACACAACAATGGCGGATGCAAAGAAAAGTTTTTTCATAAATTTTTGTAAGAGATGTTAAAAATCGACTTTGTAAAGTCACTGGCGAGTGTACGCGAGGCTTGTTCTGCTGACGTTGTGTTTTAACCAACAAAAAAGGGCCCGAAGGCCCTTTTTTATGGGTGCGCAAACCGCTTAGTCGCGTTCGCCACCAAAGATGCCGAGCAGTGCCAGCAGGCTCTGAAAAATGTTGAACAGGTCCAGATAAATGGCCAGTGTGGCGCTGATGTAATTGGTCTCGCCGCCATCAATGACCTGCTTCAGGTCATACAGCAGGTAAGCGCTGAACACGGCAATCGCCAGCGTGCTGATCACGGCCATCAGCATGGTCGAGCCGACGAAAACGTTGATCACTGCAGCCACCATGATGACCAGGGCACCGGCAAACAGCCATTTGCTCATGCCGCTCAGGTCGCGCTTGATGACGGTAGCCAGGCTTGCCATAACCACCATCACGCCAGCGGTACCGGCAAATGCCGTCATGACCAGGGACGCGCCGTTGCTAAAGCCCAGCACCATGGCAATCATGCGCGACAGCATCAGGCCCATGAAGAAGGTAAAACCGAGCAGCACGGGCACGCCTGCCGCCGAGTTTTTGGTTTTCTCAATGGCAAAAATAAAACCGAAGGCGCCTGCCATGAACACAATCAGCCCCAGCCCGCCGCTGAGCGAACGGGTAATGCCGGTCGCCACGCAGATTTAGGCACCCAGCACGGTCGGCAACAGGCTCAGGGCGAGCAGCCAATAAGTGTTACGCAGCACCTTGTTGCGCTGTTCGCTTGAGGTGGCGACGCCATAGTCAAGAGTTTGAACGTTTTCATTCATGAGAGTTATCTCCAGATAAGCTCAGCAAATGCTGACAAACCGGATTTTAGGGGTGGCAGGGGGTTTTTCAATG